>SUTP01000022.1:10979-26203 GCA_015062815.1 Methanosphaera stadtmanae
AAATAGAACTTAATGAAATGTTTACAAGCATATTTAAATATGTAGAAATCGAATAGTGTTTTTATAAAATAAATATGTAATTTCTATTTATCTTATTGTTTCTTTTATATTCATAATTAATATATTATGTTAAATTAAAATATTACAATAAGGGAGATAAGGTTCATGTCAAATATCAAAAATAAGCGTAAAGATGAAATATTTAATGTAGCTAAAAAAATTTTCACAGAAAAAGGATATAATAATACTACTATGGAAGATATAATTGCTGAAACAAATTTATCTAAAGGTGGTGTTTATTATTATTTTAAAAACAAAGAAGATTTATGTATGAACTTATTGTTTTCTATTACTTCTAGATATCATGATTTGTCAGATAATGTGGAAAATTATGGAAATAGTGAGGATCCTATCGAAAATCTTTGTGATTATTATGTGAATTTTTTAATTAAGGATATTGAAGAAATTTCTATTATTTCCTCAATTTATATTGAAACAAGACATGACTTAGAACTTCGTAGAAAAATTGCTGAAAAATTTGAAGGAAATAATATTAAACATATTTTAGAATATATTAATGATAATATTTTAGTAGAAAATCAAGAATTATTGGAGAAAAAAATTGTTTATTTCTTAGATGTTTTTCATTCCATGCTTTATTATAAGTTTATTGAAGAAGTTCATTATTTCGAACAAAAAGATGATATAAAAAATATGTTTTTATCTATTTTTAAGGATGTTATTAGAGTTCCTAAAAATTAATACTAATTGTTGAGATTATCGACGTTTTATGTCAAAATGGTTTATTTTATGATGGTTTTTCATGCAAGGATATATTATAAGTTTATTGATGATGTTCAACAAGAATAAATTTAAGACAAATATTTTTTGATTTATTTAGATATTAAAATAACT
Source organism: Methanosphaera stadtmanae (assembly GCA_015062815.1). Classification (GTDB taxonomy): domain Archaea; phylum Methanobacteriota; class Methanobacteria; order Methanobacteriales; family Methanobacteriaceae; genus Methanosphaera; species Methanosphaera stadtmanae_B. The sequence goes on from SUTP01000022.1 coordinate 11,895, forward strand.
CATATTAAAAATTAATTAAATTAGTATTAAATTTTTCAAAAACTTTTTTTTCGAAGTGATGGGACTTTGTAAAATTTTATATTGAATTATTTATAAAGTATACATTTATTTTGAACTTTTTTAGTTATTATTTCAAAGAAAAATTCTAAAGGTATTTAAGTTTAATCAGACAAATAGATATTATATATTAAGACTTATTATTTAATTAGAAATGGAGTTATTTTTAATGGAAATAGAAAAAGAAGCGGAAACAATATTAAAAAAATTTTCTGATGTTTTAGAAACAATACCAGATTTAGAAGAAACACAGTATTTAGTAGATAATCTTAATAGGACAAGAGAAGATGTTAAATCACCTTCAAATCCTGAAAAGATTTTAAGAAATACTCATCTGGATAAAAAAGGTAGCATAATAGCAGAAAAAGGGAAATGGACTAAATGAGATTAAAAGTATTAATAGAATTACCGGATACTCCTGGACAGTTAGTAGCTATTTTACAACCTTTATCTTCTTTAGGAGCAAATGTTTCAACTATTATACATGATCATGATAAAAGAACAGCCGATGGTAAAGTACCTGTAAGACTTACACTTGATGGTTCTAGAGATGCTCTTAGAAAAGGTATGGAAGTAATACGTGAAATGGACTTAACTATAATTGAAATTGATGGAGTTTTACAAAAACATAAACAGACCTTATTATTAAAAGGGGATATCACAACAGATAACCTCACAGAAACTGTAAATAAAATCGATGAATTAAGTGAAGTTAACGTTATTGGTGTAAATCTTATTATGGGTCCACAATTAGATGAATCTGTATGTAAGATGATTATAGAAACAAGAAGTAACAAAGGTAATGAAGCAATACGTCAAATAAAAGAAATTTCTAAAGAAAATAATTTATTCTTAATTAAAGAAATATAGGGAGGATTCCCAATGAGCGTAAAGACTATGAAGTTATGCATTCTTGGTTTTGGAGCTGTAGGAACCGGGGTTGCAAAAGTTGTATCTATGAAACACGATGAATTAATTGAAAAGTATGGTTTAGATTTAGTAATAACTGCAATATCTGATAGATCAGGTGCAGCAATTAATAATGATGGATTAGATCCAGAATTAGCATTAGAAACTAAAGAAAAAACAGGAAAAATAGCAGAATATCCTGAATTTGGTGTAGCAGGAATTGATGGTATAGGTGTACTTAATGAAGTGGACTATGACTGTTTAGTTGAAGTTACTCCAACAAATGTTGATGATGGAGAACCAACACAATCACATATGTTAAAAGCATTTGAAGATAAAAAACATGTTGTAACATCTAACAAAGGACCTTTAGCACTTAACTTTAAAACTTTAGTTAAAGCAGCTGAAGATAATAATGTTATATTCAGATATGAAGCATCTGTTGGTGGAGCAATGCCTGTAATTAATACCGGAAGTGAATCTTTAGCAGGTAATACAATTAGTTCAGTTCAAGGTATATTAAATGGAACAACTAATTACATTTTATCACGTATGGCTAATGAAGGTTCTGAATATGAATCAACACTTAAAGAAGCTCAAGAATTAGGAATTGCTGAAACTAATCCTTATCAAGATGTAGAAGGTTTAGATGCAGCATGTAAAATAGTTATTATAGCAAACTCTTTAATGGGTTGGGATGTAACTTTAGCAGATGTTGATAGAACAGGAATTTCAAATGTCTCTTCTAGTGAAGTTAAAGCAGCAGTTGATGATGGCTACATTATTAAATTAATAGCTGAAGCAGCTGATGGAAAACTTACAGTTGCTCCAATGATGGTTAAACAAAGTTCACCTTTAGCCGTTAACGGTACTTTAAATGTTACAACATTTAAAACTGATTTAGCTGATGAAGTAACTGTAATTGGTTTTGGAGCAGGTTCAATAGAAACTGCTTCTGCAATATTAGGTGATTTAGTATATGTTGGAAAACATGGTGGGGAATAATTTTCAATATTCTCGCTTCTTTATCCCTTTTTTGAACTTTTTCTGAAATAATTATAATTATTTTTAAGTAAACCTAAATTTGATATATAGGTTATACAAATATTATATTATAGAAACTATTTGACAAATTATTTTTTTATAATATTGTAATCTGGATAGTTTATTTAAATTAACAATATTACAAAATATTTTACTTAAAAAGGTAGTATCATATTTTTTTTATCAAATTATAATTATGTCAAATTTTCAAACAAAAAAAAATATAACAGTGATTTTAATGAAATATGTTATAGTAATACCAGATGGAATGGCCGATGAGCCAATTGATGAACTCGACGGACAAACACCAGTGATGAAAGCAAATACTCCTAACATGGATTTTATTGCTAAAAATGGATACACAGGATTTGCTAAAAATGTACCCGATGGAATGACACCAGGATCTGATGTTGCTAACACTTCAATTATGGGTTTTGATCCTTCAATGTTAAAAGGAAGAGGACCACTGGAAGCTCCTAGTGTAGGTGTAGACTTAGGAGAAAATGATGTAGCATTCCGTTGTAATTTTGTCACAGTTGAAGATGATAAAATGGCAGAATTTTCAGCAGATCATATTACTACAGAAGAAGCTACTGAATTAATTAAAACTTTAAATGAACATTTTAGTGAATATGGAACTTTTTATCCTGGAGTAAGTTATAGGAATCTATTTATAGTTTCTGATTTAGCAATGGATGAATTAATTTCAACACCTCCTCATGATATAATGGGACAAAATATCTATGAACATAATTTAAAGCCGGATAATGAAAAATCACAATTAATTAATAAGATAATGGAAGATTCCCGTGAAATTTTAAAAGATCATCCTGTAAATCAAAAACGTATGGAGGAAGGTAAAATGCCTGCTAATATGGTTTGGTTATGGGGTCAAGGTGCAAAACCTGTAATAGGTAATTTCCCTGAAAAATATGGTTTAAATGGGGCTACTATTACTGGTGTTGATTTATTAAAAGGTATAAGTAGATATATAGGTTTAGATCCAATTGATGTTCCAGGAGCTACTGCTTTCTTTGACACGGATTATCAACAAAAAGTTGATTATGCTTTAGAATCTTTAAAAACACATGATGTTCAATTTATTCATGTAGAAGCACCTGATGAAGCAGGTCATGAAGGTAATATTCCTGAAAAAATTAGAGCTATTGAAAATATTGATAGTATTATTTTAGGTAAATTATTAGAAGAATTACCAAAAATGGATGATTTCACAATTGCTGTACTTCCGGATCATCCAACACCAATTAATATTCAAACTCATACTATGACTCCAGTACCATTTGCTGTCTATAGTACTAGTATTAAAAATCCTGATGCTACTGAAGTATACTCTGAAGACATGTCTAAAGGAAAATATGCTGATTGTATAGTGGGAAGTACTTTAATAAGTGAAATGATTAAAATTAGTAAAGAATGATTTCACTTCTATTTTTTTATTTTTTTCCGAAATTTCTAAATATAATTAGAAATATATAATATTTTAATATTAAATTTTTACAAATAATAACAACTTATTTATTGAACATTGAATAAAAGTAATATTGTAAATTATTACTATGTTCAAAATATTATTATAAATAAGTGATAAAAATATAACATTTTAGGGAAGAGTTGATATTTTGTCAAAATATATAGTAGTAACTGGTGGTGTTGTAAGTTCAATTGGAAAAGGAATTACTTCAGCATCCATCGGAAGAATATTAAGATCTTATGGAGTTAATGTAACAGCTATAAAAATTGATCCTTATTTAAACTGGGATTCTGGAACATTAAATCCATATCAACATGGTGAAGTATTTGTTACAGATGATGGAATGGAAACTGATTTAGATTTAGGTCACTATGAAAGATTTTTAGATGTTACCTTATCTGGAAAAGCAAACATTACAACAGGAAAAGTATACTCCTCAGTAATTGAGAAAGAAAGAAAAGGGGAATATTTAGGGTCTTGTGTACAAATTATTCCACACATAACCGATGAAATCAAGTTAATGATAAAAAACGTAGCAGATAAATCAAAAGCAGAAGTTGTACTTGTTGAAGTTGGAGGAACTGTTGGTGATATAGAAAGTCAACCGTTCATAGAAGCTTTAAGACAATTAAGACATGAAGTTGAACCTGATGATTGCATGTTTGTTCATGTAACTTATGTACCATATCTAAAAGCAGCTAAGGAATTTAAAACAAAACCAACTCAACATAGTACAAAAGAGTTAAGAGGTTTAGGTATAACTCCGGACATGATTGTTTGCAGATCAGAATTGTTACTTGATAAAAAACTCAAAGAAAAAATAGCACATTTCTGTGATGTACCATATGAAGCAGTAATAAATACACCTGATGCACATTCAATATATGAAGTACCATTAACTATGTATTCAGAAAATGTTGGAGATTACATTTTAAAAAGATTAAACATTTCCACATCCAAAAAAGCAGATTTATATGAATGGAGTCAGATAGTTGAAGATTTAAAAATTGATACTCCAAAAATAAATATTGCTGTAGTGGGAAAATATATTGAATTAGAAGATGCTTATATTAGTATTAGAGAAGCATTAAAACATGCAGGTGCTGCTAATAAAGTAAATGTCGATATTGATTGGATTAAAGCAGATGAAAACTTTAATAAGACCATGCTTGATAAATATGATGGGTTATTAATCCCTGGTGGATTTGGGGAAAGAGGTATTACTGGTAAAATAGAAACTGTAAAATACGCAATTAAAAATAATAAACCTATCTTTGGTATATGTTTGGGTTTACATGCTATGGCTATAGCAGTAGCACAGCTTAATGGTGAACCTGAGGCAAACAGTACGGAATTTGATGTAAATTCACCTTGTCCTGTTATTGACATGATGGAAGAACAGAAGAAAATCAAGAATATGGGAGGTACCATGAGACTTGGAGCTTATCCATGTAAAGTAAAAGAAGGTACTATCGCATATGAAGCATATAAAGAAACAGAAATTTCTGAAAGACATAGACACCGATATGAAGTTAATAATGAATACAGAGATTTATTAAAAAATTCGGGGGTTGTTATTTCAGGTTCTTCTCCTGATGATTTCTTGGTTGAAATGATTGAACTTAAAGATCATCCATGGTTCTTAGGATGTCAATTCCACCCTGAATTTAAATCAAGACCTAATAAAGCTCATCCAATATTCAAATCATTCATTAAAGCAGCTAAAGAATTTAAATTAGATAATTAGATTTCCTCTTCCCTTTTTTTTCAAATATTATGAATTTATATTATATACAACTACTCGGATTATTCATTTTAATAATAAGTTGTCTCATATCAACTTATACGGATATAAAATACAGAATCATACCTAATAAATTAACTATTCCCTTGGGAATAATTGGTTTAGTATTAGTTTCAAGTTATTACTATTTTATAAATAATTTTAATTTATTTTATTATGTTTCTATAATAGTAATTTATATTATATCATATATTTTTTGGTTTTTTGGTGTATGGGGTGGTGGAGATGTTAAATTATTCACGGCTATTTCAACATTATTGATTCCAGAATTTTTAATTATTTTACCGAATTATTATATTGGGAGTATTTGTTTACCAATTTTTTCACTAAAATCTATTCCTACATTATATCTGATGATAAATAGTATATTATCTGTAGTACCTATTATACTGATTATTGTCACATACATAATTTTTAAAAGGAAGTCTTATTTAATTAAAAATTTTAGAGAAACTATGGATTTAAACAATGGTTTAATTATTATAAATTCAGTTATGATTACATTATCTATTATGAAAATATTTGATGTACATGACTTTGTTTTAAATATAATATTTTTAATGTTTATAACATACTTACACAGAAAAGTCGTTAAAAAATATTATTTATTGATAATAATTTCTCTAACCATATTAATTTATCAAATATTAACAAATAACACTTTATTATATATTAAAACTTTCATATTCATTAATTTAATAATAATAATTAAAAATATAATATCAAATAATCTAATAAAAGAAGCATTAACCGACACATATAAAATAAATCAGTTAAAAGAAGGAATGATTCTATCTTATCCTTTATGTAGAAATGAAAAAGAATATTACTTCGACAAGTCAACAATAAAAGATAAAATTATGAAAAACATCAATCAAACAAACAATGATAAAATAATAATCTCCAAAAGAGCCAGTGGATTAACAGTTGATGATATTAATTTATTAAACAAATTAAATAATCAAAAATTAATAGAAAATAGTGTTAATATTAAAAAAGAGTTATCTTTTGCACCATTTATTTTTGTAGGCTTAATTATAACATTTTTGATAGGTAATCCTTATAAATTTATAATTTTAATTATGGGGATGATTTAATGGATAACAATGGACAAATAACCTTGGAATATCTGTTAATATTTTTTATTTCCATAATTATTTTATCAACTATAAGTTTACCATTAATAAGTGATGCAATAGATAATTCTCAAGATATTGCAACAGTTGTAGAAGTAAAAAGTACGTTATCTTCAATTTCAAATAATATTAATTATGTTTATTATACGGGTTATGGTTCTAAAAGAATAATTGGAGTTCATATACCTAAGGATATGCAGTTAAATTATAGATATAAAAATAATAATCATTTTATTTATACTTCAATAAAACTTTCGGATAACTCAAGTAAACTAATTGAAATACAAATGCCATGTAAAATAAGTTTTAATAATAAATCAAATTACCAGTTTGTTTCATTAAAGAATAAATGGTATTATAATACGGAAATTAAATGGATTACTTCCAGTACTGGCGAAAAAAGTATTAATATTTACTTCAAATAGAAGGAAGAGTTATTCTTCCTTCAATTTATTACTTTCATCTTCATTATCCGATAAATCTTTTAATTCCTTGTACATTAACTTTTTATCCTCATCCTTGTAATTTTGATGATAAACAATTTCTTCTAATTCTTCTTGACGTTTTATTAATACATTTAATATGTCTGTAATTGGATCTGGAATTTGTCCGTGTTCTAAATCATGCATAGGAGATTCTTTTTCTTTTTTCAGAGATTCTACTGTTTTTCCAGGAATACCTACGATTGTTGAGTTTGGTGGGGCGGATTTAGTTACTACAGAACCTGCACCAACTTTACAATTGTCTCCAATCTCAATATTTCCCAAAACTATGGCATTAGTTCCAACTACTACATTATTACCTATTGTTGGGTGTCTTTTTCCTTTATCTAAACTTGTTCCACCAAGCACTACTCCTTTATATAAAAGTACATCATCACCAACAATGGTGGTTTCACCAATAACTATTCCCATACCGTGATCTATAAAGAAACGTCTACCTATTTGTGCACCAGGATGTATTTCGATACCTGTGAGGAATCTGTTAATGTGAGAAATAAATCTACCAATTAAAAAATGATTTTTAATCCAGAACCAATGTGCAAGCCTATGTAACCAAATTGCATGTAATCCAGGATAACATAAAATAGCCTCTACAACACTTTTAGTAGCTGGATCATTTGCAAAGGCGGCATCTATATCTTCTTTTATTCTTTCAAACATTTTTTAATTCCTCTTTAATTATAATTAGGTTTATGTTTTTTATCATTTAAACAGTTATATATTACTTTTATAATAGGTGTTATAAATAAGATGTAGTATAGTTTCATTGATTTTTTTTTAAATTTTAATAATTTTTCGCAGATATTTATAAATTGAATATTCATTGTTTAATAATCACCATAAATTCATCTTTTAAATAGACAAAATGATAATTTAAAAGTTTATTTATAGAATTTTTTAATCAATTTCCATTAAATATTAATAATCATATTTTTAAAAACGAAATGACAAATATAGTTATATATTAAATAATATATGGAAGTATTTAGATGGCAATTGAAAATATAGAAATATTAAAAAAACCTATAGCAAATGATATTACAGAAACTATTGGAAACACACCTTTAGTAAGATTAAATAAATTAAATGATTCTGAAGCAGAAGTATTAGCAAAAGTAGAATCATTTAATCCTGCAAGTAGTGTTAAAGATAGAGTAGCTGTTGAAATGATAGAAGCTGCTGAAAAAGAAGGAATAATAGATAAAGATACTGTACTCATTGAACCAACAAGTGGAAATACAGGTGTAGGTTTAGCATTTGCTGCAGCAGCAAAAGGATACAAATTAAAAATTTTATTACCGGAAGATTTCTCTGAAGAACGAAAAAAATTAATTAGAATATTTGGTGCAGAATTAGTTTTAACACCAGCTTCAGAAGGAGTACCTGGTGCAATCAAAGAAGCTGAAAGAATTCATGAAGAAATCGAAAATTCAATGATCTTACAACAATTTGAAAACCCATCAAATCCTAAAGCTCATGAACTCACAACAGCTAAGGAAATTCTTAAGGATACTGATGGCAATGTAGATATTTATGTTGCATCCGTTGGAACTGGTGGAACATTAACTGGTGTTGCAAGAGTATTAAAAGAACACAATCCTGATGTACAAATTGTAGCTGTTGAAGCAGCGGGTAGTGCTGTATTAAGCGGTAAAGAAGCAGGACCTCATAAAATTCAGGGTATAAGTGGAGGATTTATTGCAGGTAACACTGATGTAGATTTAATTGATGAAGTATTTGCAGTAGAAGATGATGATGCTGGTAAAACAACAATTGATTTAGCTCAAAAAGAAGGAATACTTGCAGGTATATCATCTGGAGCAGCTGCCTATGCAGCATTAGAAATAGCTAAAAGAGAAGAAAATAAAGGTAAAAGAATTGTTGTAATCTTACCAGATACTGGTGAAAGATACTTAAGTGTAGACTGGTTAGCTGATATGTATAACCATTAAATAATATTCACTTTAATAAGAAAATATTATTTATTCTACTTGTCCTCCTTTTTTTTCTAAAAAAATAATTATAAAAGTTTTTTATATTTTATTTCTAAGTTGATTAATCATATCCAATATGATTTCTCTATCTTCTTTATTGATGGCTCGAGTAACAAATAATGCGATTACATATATTATAATTGCAAGAGGGAAACTTACTAGGAATGGTTGATTTAATAATATTAAACATACTCCCATTATAAGACTTGCTATTATTATTTGTATTACTGGAAGAACTGCTTTTTTTACAGGTAATTTAAATTCAGTTCTTGATATAACACTCATCATCATAAATAATATTATAAATTCCGTGAATACTGTAGATATACTTGCTCCAATGTAAGAGTACAGTGAAATCAAAATACAATTAAGTATTATACTGACTATTGCACCAATTGCAGCTATTTTTGTTACAGTGAATTGTTTATTGATACTTCCAAGTAATGTTGAACACATACCACTAAGTAACATGAATACACCAGCCCATATTAATATACTTAATGTAATAGCACCTTCTAAATATTCTGCACCATAAATTATGTTGATTATTTCAGTATCAAATATGAAACAGCCTATTGCCATAGGTAAACCAATCATAAGCATAAATTTTAATAATTTATGGAATAAATGAGCTAATTTTTCTTTATCAACAGTAAATAGTTCACTCATCACTGGGAAAACTGCGTTTGAAAGTAATGTGAATATTGCTGCAACCACAAGTAGTAATTTTTGTGATGAACTAAATAATCCTACAGCCACACTTCCTGATAAGAATGTAAGTACTATTAAAGCTATCCAGAAATAAATTGATGTAAATACAGCAGTTATACCAAATGGAATTCCTTTAATAAATAATTTTTTAATAAATTTTGGCTTTCTACATAATTTAAAGCGCGGATAATATTTAACTGTAATATATAAACTATATAAAAGTGATAAAAACATTGCAATAGGATAACCTGCAGCCACTATTGTAACATTACAATTATCAAATATCATAATTAATATGATTAATAAGACGGATATGCTGTATATTGCATTTCCAATAGTTTGATACTGCATGTTTTCATTACTTTGGAATAATGAATAGAAGAATAAAACAAAAGAATTAAATATCATGTATATTCCAAATAGAATCATTACATTTATACCTTCTTGAGTAAAATTACTATTGATTACGAACAATGCATATACAATAAACGTGATTACAGTAAACAATATTCTAAATACCAGTGTTGTTCCAAAATAGAAATCTGTTAACTCATTATTTCTAGATACTTCACGAATGGCATAAGTTGATAATCCTAAATCACAGAATATTCCAAAAACACCAACTAAAGAATTAGCTGATGAAATTAATCCAAAATTATATGTTCCAAGATATCTAGCAGTGAATAATGTTAGAATAAAGCTCATAATATTGTTTATTATACTTGCAAATAATAATAAACTTGAATTTTTCACTACTCTTGTTGCTACGCTCATGTTATCAGATTTCATATCTTTTTTTTAAAAAATAAATAATATTAATATTTATGTATTCTTATAATATTTAATATTTAAAAAAATACAAATATTATAATGTTTTATAATAATTTAAGAGAATAAACTATGTTAAATGTTACAACTTTTTTAGATGCAAATGCTTGTCGTTTGGATAAACCGGTCTATTACAATATAGATAGTGATCAACGATATACTTCAAGAGATATTTTAGGAATTATATCTCAATTAGGTCGAATTTTAATTGATGAAGGTATAGAAAAGGGAGATAGAGTATTAATTTATTTAAATAATTCTCCAGAATATTTATTTTCATTACTTGCACTATGGCGTATTGGTGCTGTAGCAATTCCTACAAATAGAATCTACACTATTCCTGAGTTACAGTATTTTATAGATGATTCTGATGCAAAATTAATTATCACCGATGATAAACTGGATGAATTGGATATTCCATCATATATTATTTCTAATCTGGATGAATATAAGTCTGCACCTATTTTAGAAGTATGTAATACTAATTGGGATGATTTATGTCAATTACAATATACTAGTGGAACCACAGGTAAACCAAAAGGGGCAATGTTAACTCATGGAAATTGGTTTAGTGCAATACAAAATGAAACTGATGTGTTACAATTAGATGATACTAGTGTAATGTTTTGTATTTATCCGATGGCTCATGTTGGTATTTCATGGCTTATATGTGCTTTAAGACGAGGTGCGCTTGGAATAACTAAAAATCAGTATACATTTGATGAATATTTAGACATAATCTTTAAAAATCAAGTAACTCATGCAACAGGTATGCCCCCAGTTATTCATTCAATAGTATCAAATCCTGATAAAGTAGGTAATAAATTATACTCTGTTGAAAGTATAATTTCTGGGGGAGGACCATTACATAAAGAAATATGGAAAAAATTCTATAAACAATATGGAATACCTATTCTTAACGCTTATGGATCTTCTGAAACTATAGTAATAGGTACAGGTACTGTTATTAGACCAGAAGATTATGCTTTTGCTGATAGATTTGAAAGTGTTGGACATCCAGTATGTTTTAGTGAAGTAAAAATTGTGGATACAGATAATTCTAATATTCAATTGGATTATAATGAAGATGGTGAAATTGCCCTTCGTGGACCATCGATTGCAGTAGGTTACTGGAATAAAAAAGAACAATCTGAAGAAGTTTTTTTAGATGATGGATGGTTCTTAACGGGTGATGTAGGTTATTTGGATGAGGACAATAGACTATTTATCACTGATCGTAAAAAAGACATGATTATAATGTCTGGTTGGAAAATATATCCAACAGAAGTAGAAGAAATTCTATTAAAATATGATAAAGTAAGTGAAATTGCCGTATTTAGTCTGCCACATGAACATCGTGGTGAAATTCCAGTAGCAGCAGTAATATGGAAAAATGAACCTGATGATGATGGATTATTAAATTTTGCTCATGAACATTTAGCTAGATATAAAATACCTAGAAAAATATTCACTGTTGATAATTTACCTAGAGTAAATAATTGGAAATTATTAAGAAAGGATTTAAAAGAAAAATTTTCATAATATCATAATAAGATAAGGTATTTAAAAATTATTTATATAATTTGTTATAAAATAATTAATATAATACAAATAAATGATAGTAATATTTTTATTAAAATTTTTTAGAGAGTAGAACAATGCATGGAAAAGTAATTAGTGAAAATATAGAGGAATATCTTGAAACGATATATAAAAAAAGTTTAACTGACACCATGGCTAAAACTACTGAAATTTCTAAAGATTTAGGCATAGCTCCAGGTAGTGTTACTCAAATGCTTAAAAAGTTAGAAGAAGAAGGATTTGTAACATATTATCAATATAAAGGGGTCAAATTAACTGATAAAGGTTTTTCTATTGGTCGTAAAATAGTTCGTAAGCACCGTATCTTAGAAACATTTTTATATGAAACTTTAGGAATAAATATAGAAGATTTACATGAACAAGCATGTGCTATGGAACATTCTTTATCTGATGAAGCTGAAAGAAAACTTTGTCAATTACTGGATTTTCCAGATCAGTGTCCTGATGATCATAATATCATTCCAATTTGTAATCTTGATATAGCTACTTGTTATGAATGCACACAAGTTCCCAATATTGAGGATATACCAGTTAGATTAGAAAGTTTAACTGCAGTAGGAACTATGTTACCTCAACAGAAAGGTAAAGTTAAATTTATTAGAGGTTCAAATGAAAAATTACAAGAATTTCTAGATTTAGGAATTTCTATCGAATCTGAAATTACTTTAATTCATTCAACTCCTTTAAATGGTCCTGTGAAAATATTAGTAGATGACCATGAATTATCATTAGATAAAGAATTATCTTATAATGTCTTTGTAGATGTCGAAAGATAATATTTTATCTTTTTTTTAGATATAACTTATTTTTATCCAGTTTCTTTAAAGTAACATTATTAAAAATTTATTAATAAGTAATTATAAATAGTAACATACTAGATGAAGGAGTGATATTAATGAAATATGTATGTACATTATGTGGATATACTTATGACCCAGAAAAAGGATATCCAGCAGCAGGTATTGAACCAGGTACAGCATGGGAAGATGTTCCAGATGATTGGAAATGTCCACTTTGTGGTGCATCAAAAGACATGTTTAAACCACAAGAATAAATAAATAATTATTTTTAAATAATTTACTTCTTTTAACAATTTTTTTTTAAGTTTTTTTTAGAACTATTTTTATTGTATTGAATTAATTTTTAAGTATACTAATTATAATATTTTAATTATTCTCATTATTTTTATTAATATTTTATTTATTTTACATTTACATCAAATATTTTTAAAATTAAACCTTAAAAAATATAAATAGTTTAAAATTAATATATTTATATATAATAAACAGGTGGTGAAAATATTTTAATAGTCGAAGGTGAAGTTGGAGGAAAACTTTACAAAGAACCATTTTCGAAGGGGATATTAGCTAAATCATTAGTAAGAGCTGAAATAGAACCCGAAAAAGCATATAAAATAGCAGTTAATGTCGAAAAACAGATAACTGATGAAGGAATTGAAGTAATACATATAATTGATTTGATTAATAGAGTAAAACATGTATTAGAACAAGAAGATCCTGTATCAGCAAAGAAATACGCCACTTGGAAAAAAATTAGGCGATCAGAAGATCCTTTAATAATACTTATTGGTGGTGCATCCGGAATAGGTACTTCATCAATTTCATTTGAATTGGCTACAAAGCTAGGTATAAAAAATATGTTAAGTACTGATATGATTCGTGAAGTAATGAGAAAAATTGTTTCTAAAGAATTATGTCCTACCTTATTTGAATCTAGTTACACAGCCGCTGATTCTGTAACAACACCAGTTCCAGCTGAATTTGATAAAACACTCATAGGATTTAAAGAACATGTAAACACTGTTAGTGTAGGTTTAAATGGTGTAGTTGAACGTGCAATTAAGGAAGGAATCAGTATAGTTATTGAAGGTGTCCACATTGTACCGGGTTTTATTGATGAAGATTTAATGAATAGACCTAATGTTCACATGTTTGTATTATCATTATCTGATGAAGAAATACATAGGGGAAGATTTTATTCTAGATGTCGCCAATTATGGGCAAGAAGACCACTTAAAAGATATCTTAAGTATTTTGCTTCAATACGTAAAACTCATGATTATATCATTCAAGAAGCTAAAAGTAACCATGTAACATTAATTGAAAATATTGATGTTGCTACAACCGTTGATAGCATGATTGAACATATAATCTCTGAAAAAGAAAAAGAAGAAGGTAAATAACTTCTTTTTCTAATTACTTTTTTTTT
>SUTP01000088.1 GCA_015062815.1 Methanosphaera stadtmanae
AAGTAATAAAAGAATTAATAAAAAATAAAAATAAAAAAATTCATCCCATCTAAAAGTAATACAAAACAACAAAAAAAAGATAATTATGTCAAGTACTCCTTTTATAAAAAAAGTAATCAAATTAATTAAAATTTGTCAAAAAAAAAGTGTAAAAGGATTTAAACTGGTTCAATAGATGTTATAAATCTTTTAATGGTTTTATAGTCATATGAGAAAATTTCTGCTAGTGCTCTACCATTGAAGTTATATTTTTCTCCTTCTGCATAATACGGAGTATAAGCATAGTATGTGTCGGAACCTTTAGTATATACTGCATATGTTTGGTAATTATCTTTACCTGAGAAGTCATCAGAATCAATACTTGTTAATATTTTGTAAACAGTTAGGTTTCCATCTTGTATTATATCTACAATGGTATTACTCTCATTATATAGGTATTTTTTTGGATTAAGTGTATCATTAGCAGAACCTACTTTATAAAATGTGTATGTATTATGGGGATCTGCTTTAGAAACGATAACAACACTATCTGCAGGTATTTCTTCAAAAAGGCCGGGGGCTTTAATAAGATAATCTTCACTTTGATTTGTAATTTTAAAAGTGTTTGATGAATAACCTGCTGCTGCGATAGTTGCAAGTGTAGTAATTAAGCATATGGAGATAAGCAATATTAACATAATTTTCTTATTCATATTTCTCATCCTAAATTTTTATTTCTAATTACATATTATGTTAGAGACTATTATTAAAAGTACTCATTTATTTTATCGTAATTGTATTCAATAATTTAAAGTATAAATATGTATAATATATTAATTTAAGAGTAATGTAAGGTGAGTTATATGAGGTATGAAACATTTATCTTAAGATTAGAAGATAGGTCTGGTCCTTTATTGGAAGTTTCTAACATAATATCTTCTCATAATGCAAATATTACCCGTCTTAGTTATAACAAAGTAGTTGATCAGCATATAGCTTTTGTTGAAGTATATGCTGATGAAAATGATATTTTACTTTTATCTAAACAGTTGGATGAAAATAATTATCTCTTAAAACATAGTAGTGAGGAAGTTGATGTTTTAGTAACGTTACAACTTATTGATATTCCGGGTGTTGTAACAAATATACTTAAAGTATTTGAAAAATATGAAGTTAATATTTCTTATGTTAACACCCAAGAAAATGGTACTTCTTATCAATACTGTAAAATAGGACTTTATGCAGCTAATTCAAGATTAATACAAGCAGTTCTTGATGAAATTAGCACTTTTTGTGAGATTACTTCTATTAATTATGATATTCATGATAGAGTTATTGATAATACAGTATTTTATCATAATTTTGCCCAGGAAATGAAGAGAGTACTATCATTAAATCATGAAGAAACTAATATTTTCTTAGATAATTCAAATAAAATCCTACAAATACTTGAAGAAAAAGATGAAAATTACTTTAAAACATTTAATTATATCAGAAAATTCGCTAATTTTACTGTTAGTTTCAAAAATGAAAATTTTAATCCCCGGATAAGTAATAAAACTATCACAGATAATTCAAGTATTTATTTGATAGAGCCACAATGTGGGGGTAATGTTTATATAATTAAATCAGGTAGTGATTTACTATTTGTTGATTCTGGTTTTGCTTGTTATAAAGATGAGATGATGAAGGTGTTAAATAGATTATTTCCTGATTTTAATCAATTAAATAAGCAACTTATATTAACTCATTCGGATATGGATCATGCGGGTATTACAGATATATTTGATAATATTTATGTTAGTGAAAATTCATTTATTCATTTTAAACGAGAACATGAAGGTAAGAAAAATTTCAGGGAAGAAAATTATTTACATGAACCTTACATAAAATTAGATAGAATCATTTCTAAATATAATCCACCGGAATTAAATAAGCTAAGAATTATAGGAAATAAGAAATCGGATAATGATTTTGAAAAAATAGGTAATTTTAATTTCAATGATTTTTCCTTTGAAGTATATGAATCAAATGGAGGACATGTTAAAGGTGAAATAATTTTAGTTGAACGGAATAAGAAAGTAATATTTACTGGTGATATTTTTGTAAATATTAAAGGATTTACACCAGAACAATATGATTTTAATTTATTAGCACCATATTTGATGGGTTCTGTTAATACTGACTCAAAAAAAGCTTCCATTTGTAGGAATATTGTTTTAAATAAAAGTAAAGACTATTTACTTTGTCCAGGTCATGGTAAATGGGTTTACAATAGAAAAGATAATTAGTTTGATTAGTTATTTATATTCAAACTAATTTAGTTCTTTCATGCATTTTGGGTCATAATTGGTGTCACTTGTTTTTTACGGGATAATAAACCTTCAATAAATGCTGTGTTATCTTTTAATTTAACATTAAATGATTTTTCAAATAAATCTGATCTTTTTCCTTTAACAATTACTTGTGAATTTCCCTTAATAATATCTGTAATTAAAAGTAGGTACAAATCAATTTTTTCATCTTCAATGATTATGTCTATACCTTCTTCAAAGTCATTTTTCATTTTCATAACTTTGTTTATCTGTGTAGTGTTAATCTGATTAGTGATTGCTTTGACATCTCTGAAGTTTATTTTTTTTGCATCAACATATAATAATTCTTCGACAGATAATCCAGATAAATCAGTACCTTTATTCAGCATTTCTAATCCAAATTCTCTGTAATCTATCTGTGCAATTTCTGATAATTCTTCAATAATTTTAATATCTTCTTCAGTTGTTGTAGGTGATTTTAAAAGAAGTGTATCTGAAACAATACCTGCAATCATTAATGTTGCGATAGTTTTATTAATTTTTATACCATATTCTTTATATAATTTATATAATACAGTTTGTGTACTTCCTAATATTTCAGCTCTATAGAATAACGGATAACTGGTATTTAACATAACTCTATGATGATCCACTACTTTTAATATATTACATTTATTTAAATTTTTAATAGATTCTGCAGGATTATTATGATCTACAAGAATTACTTCAGAACCATCAGCAATATCTTCAATTAGGATAGGTTCGTCTATTTTAAGGTAATCAAGAACATACTTTGTTTCTTTATTAATATTTCCTAACCTACAAGCAATTGTATCAGTACTTCCCAGTTCTCTTTCAAAGTTAGACATAACAATTGCACTGGTAATAGTATCGGTATCAGGATTGGCATGTCCAAATACATAAACAGTCATTTTTCATTCCCCATTTTTGATTCTTTCTCTGGCTCTCATTATTGAAAAACCTGCTTTATTTAGTCCATTCCAATTGTTAGGATTATAAATATCTGGTTCTACTTCACCTTTTTTTATACCCCAAATATCGTCAAAAGGACTTGCTTCAACAAGCACACTATCTTTTGTGGATAATAAAAAATCTTTAAGCTTATAATTTTGTGAAAATTTTAGATAAGCTCCTTGTTCCACTATTTTTTCATTATGTTTATTCCATATTTTCTTATTGAAGTTACGAACTCTTCTACCTAATTCTTTCATTTCATGAGGATCAGTTTCCTTCATAATTAAGTCATATGCTTCCTCATCATTGAATAATAATGCTTTTTTTGCCATTATATATTGTTCCACACAGTTATATTTTATATCATCTTCAATAAAATCTGCCATATACCAGTTACTAAGACAAGTTTTTGTTATTTCTCCGGTATCTTCATGTCCCCAGAAAAATATAAACTTGAAATCTTTACCTCCATTATATTCATCGATTAATTGGATAATATTCATTTCGAATCACTAATTATATTAATTTAATCATTTAAAACTATTTTTTTCTTAATTTAGTGTTAATATCTCTTTTGTTTTTCTTTATTATATTTTTTCTAAAATGTTTTCAAAGTCTAATAATTCGACAAAAACAATATAATAACTTCAAAGACTACAATTTATAAATACAATCTATATGAGATTTTTTCTAAAGTTCTTATCTTATGTACAATTATAATATTATAAATAATATATTGAGTATACTTGCTTGAATTTATTAATTTTCTTGATTACTTCAAAATAGATTAGATAAAAAGTTTAGCTTCAACATCATTAATGAAATTTTACTATTTTTTTTTAAGAGTTTTTTAATATTTTTTTATGATTATTAGTTTGATTGTGTATTAATGAAAAATTGGTTGTGCCAAAAAAAGTATATTCTTTTCATGTTTCAAATTCATTTAAACATCTGAAAATATATATCATAGTCAAGCTTCACAAATTACTTGAAACTCATTTGAAGTCTAAATAGTAAATTATTGTTAAAATGCTTCAATTAGGCTAAAAATATTTTTTAGGAACTTATTTATTAATTACACAATAATATAATACTAGCATTTATAATAAAATGTTGATTTAATAAGGAGGTCAAAATATTAAGGGTTCGAAGAAATACTTAATCATAGTTATTTCTTTAGTGTTAATCTTATTATCACTTGCCTCTGTTTCATCTGCAGATATTGATAAATCAAATCAAACAATATCAAATAGTTTAAAAGCTGATAAAACAGATTATAACTATGAAAGTAATTCAATACTTAAAGAATCGAAAAATGAAATTAATACAAGAACAATTTCTTCAAATATAACTAGTATACCTTTCCATGAAACACAATTTAATGCTATAATTGAAGATGACTATGGTAATGGTATATCTGAAGGTAAAGCACAATTCTTCATTAATGGTAATACATTTGTAGGAGCATCAGAAGTTTCAAATGGAACTGCAGGTTTTACAAAAAATATTTCATATACACCTAATAACTATTCTATAACAGTTAAATATTTAGGAACTAAATCATACCTGAGTAGTGATGATACAAGTTATTTAACAGTTAATAAAATAAATACGGATGTTATCATGGATTCTCATATGATTGTTAAAAGTTTAAGTAATTATACTTTTACTGCTAATGTTGTAGATGAGTATGGTAATTTTGTTAATGGAGGTAGTGTTGTATTTTATATTAATGGTAATACTTATATGGGTACATCTAGTGTGAAAGATGGTGTAGCATGTTTTACTAAGAATATTGTTTATACGCCTAATATTTATAGTATAACTGCCAGATATATTGGAACAAAAATTTTTGCAAATAGTACTAGCACTCAAACATTACAAGTAACTCCAGTTGATACAAGTACTCAATTAAATTCTCTTATGGTTGTTAAGAGTTTTAATGATTATACTTTTACTGCTAATGTTGTAGATGAGTATGGTAATTTTGTTAATGGTGGTAGTGTTGTATTTTATATTAATGGTAATACTTATATGGGTTCCTCTAGTGTGAAAGATGGTGTAGCATGTTTTACTAAGAATATTGTTTATACGCCTAATGTTTATCGTATAACTGCTAAATATGTTGGAACAAAATATTTTGCAAATAGTACTAGCACTCAAACATTACAAGTAACTCCAGTTGATACTATTACAAGCTATAATCAACAAAATGCTAAAACAGGTAATAGTTTGATTCTTACAGCTAAAGTTGTAAATGAGAATAATAAGTCAATTATAGATGGAAAAGTAATGTTTTATATTAACACTAATACTTATATGGGGACAGCTGATTTAATAAATGGTAATGCAAGTTTTACAAAAACTATCAGTTATTCACCAAATACATATACAATTACTGCCAAGTATCTTGGAAATAAATATTATTTGACAAGTAATTGTTCAAACACTTTAAAAGTTACATCTGATACAAGTACTCAAATTTCATTAGGTATTCCTGATGAAAATCATACAGTTATTTATGCAACAGTTAGGGATGCAAATAATAATCCAGTTAAATCCGGAACTGTATCATTCATATTTGATGGAAATAATAAAACCATAACATTAAAAAATGGGGTAGCTACATTAAATAATTCTAAAATACTTAAAAATATGACTATTAAAGCAATATATAATGCTAATGATAATTATTTAAGTTCTAATGCAAATTATAATTTCATAGTAAAAAAAGATTCAAAAACTTCTGTAACAAGTCTTACATCCAAAAATGTATATCTTACAATGGATCGTACATTTGGTTATAATAATTATGCTGCAGCTAATGTAGAATTACTAAATAATGTTATAACAATTCTTGAAGATGCAGGATTCAATATTATGTATAGTAGAATAGGTCCTAGTTATGTTTATGATGGTGCAATGCATATGTACTATAATAATGTAAGGGACAGTATTTATTTTACTTTATGTAATGGTGCAGATGTTGATGTTTTCTATGAATTTATAACATATAATGATAATCGTATCACAGCTATGCGTAGTAGAAATAACACTGTAGTTTTAGGATTTTTCTATGAATGTGGTGATTTCTATAATGAAGGTGGAAAATATTATACAAAAATAGGTACAGCTCATGATGGAACAGGTAGAGTGGGTACAATGTATTATCCACGTCAAAAAATGGAAAATGATGGAATTAAATTAATTTATCAAGTTCCTGATAAAACAGCTAAAAAAGCAGCTAGAGCATTTGTAGATATGTTCTCAGTTCCTGTAATAAATACAAAAACTAATACTGAGACAACTATAACTGCTAAAATTATAGATAATGATTATAATAAAATTGGCAGTGGAACAGTAACTTTTAAAATAGGTAATACTATCATAGGCACAGGCACGGTATCAAACGGTGTTGCAACTATAAAATATAAAACAGACAGTACTCAAAAAACTTATACTGTAAGTGCAGAGTACTCTGGTAATTCTGTATACAATCCTTCTATAACTAAGTTTAATTTGGTGGTTAATTAAGTATTAACTACTTTTATTTTTATTTTTTGTGAGTGTTGGCATAAAATATTTTTTCACTATTTTTGAGTAATACTTTTTCTATTTTTCTTTTGAATAAATTGA
>SUTP01000023.1 GCA_015062815.1 Methanosphaera stadtmanae
ACTGTTGCGTTTCCTTGGTTGTTGATTCCACCACCATTTCTCTCAGCAGTGTTATTATCAAGTGAACTTCCATTAATCTTAGTTGTAGCGTTTTGAGCGTTGTATACTCCACCACCTTCTCTTCCAGCATAATTATCAGAAAGATCAGAATTATCCACGTTAAGCTCACCATTGTTATTTATGGCACCACCGTTGTGCTCAGCAGTATTATCACGCATAGTATCATTTGTACTGTTGAATGTTCCATTATTATCTACAGCACCACCAATTCTATCAGCAACATTACCACTAATATTATTACCTTCACTGATTAGAGTACCGTTATTGTAGATACCAGCACCATTGGTTGCATCGTTTTTGGTGATGTTGTTGTTGGTTACTGTTGCGTTTCCTTGGTTGTTTATTCCACCACCATTCTCACCAGCAACATTATCAGTTAAGTTATTATCTTTACTGATTAATGTACCGTTTTGATGGTTGTAGATGGCTCCACCATCCTTGTTTGCATTGTTGTTTGTGATGTTGTTGCCTGTTGCATTGAGTGTACCACTGTTCCAAACTGCAATTGCACCACCATTTTCTGCTGAACTTTCAATAATAGTATTGTTTATAAGTATTGCTTCAAATCTATTTTCAAAATTTGTACTATTAGATGCTTCTTTAGTTCCTCCTACCCTTATAGTACCACCATTACCGTCAGCAGAATTATTAATAAAAGTATTATTAGTTATAATGGCAGTAGCATTATTGAAAGCATAAGAATAATAAGGTTCATCAGAACCAGAACCACTACTATTTGCTTTTGGTGCTAATTCATTTCCTATAAATATAGCTCCACCATCCTGAGAAGCAATATTATTAATAAACTTAGATCCAGTAACATTTAAAATAGTATCATTTGAAATCGTGTTATTAGTTACTAATCCATTATAGTAGATTGTTCCTCCTGCATTAGCTACATTATCAATGAATGTACTATTAATAATATCGGATTTATGACCACTAATTAAAACTCCACCAGCAGTACTTGCTGAATTATTTATGAAAGTTCCATTAAATATATAAGTATCTGTATATGCACTACTAAGTATTACACCACCATTTCCATAAAAACCATTATTATCTATTTTAGCATAATTACTGTCAAATTTTGAATTACTTATATTCATTTTACCATATGTGAATATAACTCCACCAGACAATGCATTATTATGAGTTAAGTTAGTGTTATTTATTGTTATGGTACTGTTACTTGGCCCATATATCGCACCACCATTACCTCCAGTATTATTAGACACTATAGTATTATTTATTATACATTTATCATTTAGAGCTAGTCGGATAAGTCGGGAATTGGATTACTCCACCCTTCTCTCCTCAGAACCGTACGTGTCCCTTTCAAGACATACGGCTCAAGCATATTCTTTATCTCAAAATCATTATATTAAATCTATTAATTAATTATTTCTTGTCTTTATGGTAAAGACATTCAAACGGTGTTTTCTTAAATGCTTTCTTAATATATTCCTTATATTCAGGATCATAAGGATTGCAGTTGTATTTAATCATGCGTGCATAGTTTATATGCACCCATTTCATCTTAACCAGTTGTATTTTAGGATTTTCTGGACTAGTAAGTATATAATTATCATCATGTTTGTGATAATAATCTTCTTTGAAGTACTTATCTCTAATCCAGTCCCATGACTTGTTAGGATGTTGTCTGCTAAGATATCGGTATGTTAATGTCCATACGTAGTTGTCTATTTCATCAAAAGCCTTTTTAGCAGAACTTTGTTTCCAATAATTGGCTGTGCCAATTATTAAACTATTAAGCTTCTCAATTAGCTCTTCAATGTTTCCACTACTACGATATTTTAAGAACAATATGCGTATCTTGCTTTTAAGTCTTTTAATCCTGTCCTTAGAGGGTTTATTGAGCACTTTATGTCCATTTTGTGTTTGATATTCTCTGATGTTGAATCCGAGAAAATCAAATCCTTTCTTTAATGGTGTTATTAGTGTTTTGTCCTCTGCTAATTTTAATCCACGTTCTTCAAGGTATGGTTCAATCAAAGTATATACTTGTTGTGCATCTTCTTTTGTCTTACATAGTACTACAAAGTCATCTGCATAACGTATCATAGCGTATTTTGACCGATTTTCGTAGGTAACTGTGTTTCTGGCTTTAATTTCTTATAGGTTACTCCTAGTGCTTCATCTAAGCTGGTTAGGGCAATATTTACCAATGTTGGTGAGATTATTCCACCTTGAGGCGTACCCATATCAGTTAAATCAAACATATCATTATGTATGTAGCCTGATTTAAGCCATTTATCTATGATTTTCTTAGCAGGGAAATTACCCAGCTGTTTTAGTATCCAGTCATGGTCTAAGGTGTTAAAGCATGATTTAAAATCACCTTCAAACACCCAAGACCTGTTACCTCTCTTTGTGTAGTTGTGTATATGTGCAATTGCATGATCTGCATTACGTATTGGTCTGAAACCATAACTTGTTGGTTCAAAATCCACTTCTACACGTGGTTCAAGGGCAAGATTAACAACAGTCTGATATACACGATCAATAATTGTCGGTATACCCAACGGTCGCATTTTACCATTTGATTTTCGAATATAAACCCTCCTAACTGGTGAAGGTTCATATTCACTTAATTTTATAGATTTAAGCATATAGTATAGAGCCATTCTCTCAGGATGAGACCTGAGTACCATTCCGTCAATTCCAGGTGTTTTCCAACCACCATTTAATAAGGTAGCTCTTCGAATACCATAAAGAATTGTGGAATTCTTATTTAATAGCAATCTTTGTAATTGTTTGGCTTTACTATAATCTTTTTCTGATTTCGGCACAAGCTATATCACATTGTAATTTATAGATGCTCCGTTCAATCTTAAGCCATGGAATAGACTTCCATTCATCTTCATAAACGGACTTATTTTGTTTAGCATCCTCCAAAATACTATTTTGGCTCAAACCTGCATAAACATCCTTCGACATTACCTTTTTACACCTCTAATTTATAATTGATATAGTTACTTGTGTTATATACACCTGCTAAAGTCAGCATTATACCACGTAGTTATTTATCCTTTAATTTCCTACTGTCTTAACGACTGTGTGGTCATTAGCTTTCTTAGCATCCCTTACCCTACTAGGTTTAAGAACATCAGTTCACACCGTAGTCCCCCCAAAGAGAACATTTTTTTTGTTCTTTTTGGGTCAAAGTAGGGCTTACCAAGTTTCTCTTCTTTCAGTTACGACTAACTTAGGCCCTCCCATTACGCCGACAAGCTTATGGGTTATGCTAAATGCATATGAGCTAAGTATGCATTGCCTACTTGCAATACAATGGGTAATGTAATATCCTTCCCCATTGCTAATGGTTACGACGCTTATAAGAGTTCATTCATCATTAGCCAATATTAGTCTTTCTCTAGCCCACACATCCCATGGATATTAGGAATATGATTAGGCATTTACCCTCATGCAACCCACACCATCCGTTACCAGTTGATGCAGTTTCGGGCGAGAATAGCCCACATAACTAGGCCAATAATACAATACAATGATTGTATTATACTGATTTATAAAAGGAAAAGAGAATTGCTTGTCGCACTAGCCCCACCATTATCTCCAGCAGAGTTATTAGACAATATACTATTTTCTAATATTATATTGTATCCCAATATAGCTCCTCCATTTATCTTTGCAGTATTATTGGTTAACTTAGTATTAGATATTGTTATATTACCCCTAACACATATTGCTCCACCAATATAACTTGCAATGTTATTAGACAACGTACTATTTTCTATTGATATACTACTATCATTGTATCCAAATAAGAATCCTCCTTGACTTGCTTTGTTATTAGTTATATGAGTGTTTAATATAGTTATACTACTATTATAATTTCCTACTATCGCACCACCAGCACTAACAGCACTATTATTGGTTATATTACTGTTTATAATAGTGATGGAACTGTTTGAATATATATATAAAGCTCCAGCATACTGAGTAGCATTATTATTTGTTAAATTAGTGTTTATTAATGTTATTATACTATTAGTACCACCAATTATTGCTCCACCATGATTATTTGCAGTGTTGTTTTTTAGAGTACTGTCTTCAATTGTTAGATTATTACTATCACCTATATTTATAGCCCCACCATATGTTGCATTTCCATTAGTGAATATTAGATTTTTTAAAGTAATATTATATCCTGAATCGATATATAATATTCTGTGGTTGTTTTGTCCGTCGAGTGTTATGGTTTTTCCTTCTTCTCCTATAATTGAAAAGGTAGTTGCATTTGGTACTGTGTTGTTATTAATGTTTATTGTGTTTGTGTATGTGTCTGTTTTTTCTTTTCCTAGTGTTACTAGTTGTATTTCTCCACCGTTTTGTATGTTTTTGAGTGCGTTCGTTAGTGTTGTTGGATTGTTAATATCGGAACCATCTGTTGAGTTGTCTCCGTTACTGTTTACATATATTGTTTGTGTGTTGTCTGCTTTTAGTATTTTTTTATCTTTTTGTGCTGTTGTGTCTTTTTCAATAGAATTCAGGGTACTTTCTTTTATTGGAGTACTTTCTTCTATTGTTATTGGGCTTGTAGTAGCTTCTATTTGTGTATCATTTGATACTGTGTCTGCTGCTGTTGTCGCCCCAAGACTTGCAAAAAGAATTGTTATTGCTAAGAGCAAAAATATCTTTTTGTAGTTTATTTTGAAACCTCCATTTAAAATAGTATAAATATTTTATCTTAAAAAAGATAATAATAATCCCAAAAAAATATTTAATCATTTATAAGATAGAATACGATTTTAAAGGATTATTTTGCATATTTCTTTTTTAGATATCGTGTTAACTATTCACCTCATCTTAAAATATAATATCTAATAATTATAATTAAACAAAAAGTTAGTATATAACCATACTATCCATACATTGTTTATAGATATTGAACCAAACATACACACCCTAAGTCTTAGATTAGGGTTAATATAATAATTCCATTAAAAGAAGGAATAGTTATAACTATGTTATTTAAAGAAACTAGAAAATATAAAACAAAAAATTAAATAAAAATCCATGAAAATCGTTTAAATCCAATTATAAACTATAAATCACGTGAAAAAATAATAAGATAAAAAATAGTTAAAATCTTAAAATCATATACCACTAACTTTTGAAAACAGTCATTTAATTTAGTATTTACATAAAAATTCCAGTAAAAGAACATGATAAAGATAATATGATATAAATAATGAGAAATAGTATGAAAAAAGGTTTATTTTAAGTTTTCATATATCATAAAATATAAATACTATTTCTTTAAAGAAATTAAGACTTTTTTACACTTCTTTGAAAGAAGTAGGTTATTTTTTTGATGAAAATTTTTTTTAATTATTATATTATTAGTTTTTGTGAAACTGGATGTGTTTGTCTTTATTTTTTGGGATAAATAGAAAAACATTCTTTTTTTTTATAAAAATAATTATTATAATCAAAAGTAATAATTGTGAGTTTTTAATATTTTGCTGTGTATTTTATTGTATTTTTCCTGATAATTTAAATTAATTTTATAACAATGTATTTCTTAGAATAATAACTTAGGTGTAATATACTTACTTGTTTTATTAATTATTTGAATACTTTCTTTTAAAATAGGGATATTGTATAAATAGGATGTATATTTATTTTTGTTTTAATGCCATATTCAGGTGGGAAACTTATTTTTAGTATGATTGTATATATAAAGTATTAAAGAACTTTGATGACCTAGATTATTTTACTTTTATCATTAAATAATTAATAACAGTATTATCATTTTTTTGTTTATAGGATGATTGAAATGAAGGGCTATGATATTAAAATTAGATTAGATGATTTCAGACCGTTAACCTGGAGAGATTTGATTATTCCGGAGAATATTACATTTCACCAGTTACACTTGATATTACAGGATTTATGGGGTTTTTATGATGGGCATTTATATGAATTTAGAATTCCCCGTGATTTTAATACCAGATTTATTGATTTTGATAGGATGGATTATGATGGTTCATATATTCCGGAATTTGGTGAGGAAAATTCTAAAGAATCGTATATTTCAGATGTGTTTGATTCTAATAAGAAGGTTTATTATTACTATGATTTTGGTGATTCCTGGAGTTTTACAATTGAAATTAAGAATAAAGTAGATTTTGATAAAACATACCCTGTAATTAAACGTTATAAGGGTGAATATAATCCTGTTGAGGATTGTGGTGGTGTTTGGGGATTAAGTGATATGATTGAGCATCCTGGTGATTATGAGGATGAATTAAGCATTTTTGACCTTGAATATACTCGGGAATATTTAAAGTTTTCATGTGACTTTAAAAACAGTATAAATAAAATTGTTGAAGAAAGTACTACTCCGGCAAATCATAAACATGAAGGTTTTGTACTTGATATTTATTTTAATGATGTTGAACCCTTTACTAGTCGTACAATTGTTGTTCCTTCAGGAATTACTTTTAAACAATTACATGATATTATTCAGTGTCTTGTAGGATTAGAGAATTATCATGGATATCAATTTATTGATTTGGAAAATGATATTTACTTCTGTGATGAGGAGTATATGGCTGATGATGAGCTTAATGCAGATGATACTGTTATTGATTCATATATTACTGAAGTGGAAGGATTATTATATGAATATGATTTTGGTGAAACCATTTATTTATCAGTAATATTTAAAGAATCTGTAAACTATGATAAGAATTATGTTAGTATCCTGAATTATACTGGTGATTATAATTATGTTGAAGATTGTCATGGTACTTTTGGATTTATAGAATTATTACATTTGATGAATAATCCTGATGATGCTGATGAGGAAGAATTACAGTTAATTAATCGAATTAAGAAATTTGATCAGGATAAGATACAGCAGGACTTAATTGATAAATACAGTTTTGAACATGTAAGTACTCTAGTAGCTGAAAATAATGTGGAATCGGGTAATCAAATAGAATATGATTATGATTTTATTGTCCGTGATGATGGAGTTGGATACCTGTATGAGACTCCTGATGATGAGAGTAAAATTGATACATTGGAACTGGTGAAAAATGAATACCCATATATTTTTGAGAGTATGGAAAAGGAAGATATTAAAATAGAAAATAATTTATGTGATATTTTCAAGGAAATAGTATATGATAATATGGTTGTTGGATTCTGTTGTTATGAAGCTCTTAATTGTATTGAAGATGTTTCCCTAAACTTTATCTATGTTTTACCGGAATTCCGTGGTAAAAGATTATTTTATAAGGAAATCTCCGGTATGATGATGGAGTGTAATGTTGGAATCTTTGAACCTACAGCTTTTATTGTTGAGTTATTAATCAAGTATGGTTGGGCAAGAGAATTAAAAAATAATCTTATTGCTTCAGCAATTAATTTTGATGTTCCAAGTACATCCTATCTATGTAATAAGATTAATGAAAAACCTGATGATGATACATTGTATGGATCTAATCTTTATGATATGAATATTTGTGCAACATTATACTTGGAAGATATCTCCAATAAGAATATTATATTTTACAGTAGAATGCTTAATGATGATATGAAAAGATATGATTGTAAAAGTAAACGATTAAAATTAAATAAGAAGTATTTTAAAAAGATTAAGAAGATTATGAATAAAAATTCAGATAGGTATATTCAGACTATTAATGAATTAAGGCAAAATATTCCAGTTAATAATGATGATGCTACTCTCAAGATACCACCGGGTGAAAATGCTGTGGAGTTACTCTTAGAATTTCTGGGTGAGGAAGGTAAATTATCTCCCTTGTTTTATGACTTAATTGATAATGATTTTCTAGAATATGAACGTGCCCTGGAGATTCAAAGTCAACTAATTGATGAAGTCAAAAAAGGTATGGTTACTGCTGATGGTTTTATTACACGAGTTAATTTCTTATCCAACAAACAAAGAATGGAATCTACTCTTGAAATTATTAACCTGTTAAATCCACATACCGAGGATATTTGTCCTTTTTGTAAAATGGATTTAGAGGATTCAGTAGATTATTGTAATTTATGTGGATATAACTTACATTATGTATCACCTGATGGTCCTACTAAAATAGATAGAACAGAAGAAGCAGAAATAGCTAAATTACTACTTCAATCCATTTCAAACGGATTAACTGGTATACCAAGATTTAAAAAAAATGTTTATTATCTAAATGGTGATTTTAAGAAAAATACACATGAAACATCACTTAAAATAACAGCATATTATACATTAAATAATTTAATACATAATCCCGTATTTGATGATGCAATAAATTTAAGTAGTTCTATTACAAGAACTGATGAAGAAGAAATAGCCGATTATATTATTCAAGAAAAATTAGTTACTGATGAACTAAGTCGTGAAAGCTGGGAAAAAATAGGTTTTGATTTAACTGCAAAAGAATTAAAAGATATTCTAAAAAAGAATAAACAAAAAGTATCCGGTAAAAAAGCTGACTTAATAAGCAGAATATATGATACAATTAGTCCAAATAATATAACTAATTATTTATATCCTGATGGAAATCTAAAATTTATATCAGAAAAAGGTTTAAAATTTATTGAAGAATATGAATACATAAACAAGTACAGACTATACCTAGACACATTATCATTAGATGAATTTAATACATATTACCATGAACACAACATGGAACTAACCGAGTCAATGATATCATTCCTCGAAGAACATGAACAAAATGCCATCAAAAATCATAACCAAAAACAATACATTAACGCCCTTGAAACAAAACGTGAAATACTAAAAAAAGAAAAATATCCAATAATAGAACAGGCAATAAATGAAATAAAACTATTTAACATTAATTTAAATCCACTTGAAAATGTTACATTTGACCATAACGGAAAAATAAATTATATAAATACAGATAATATCAATGAAATAAGAAAACTAAATAAAAAAGATAAAATATCCATTAAATACTTCGAAGAATTATACAATCTACTGGATTATAATAAAACATATTCACTCAAAAAATCAAGTGATGTTTTAAATATGGTTCTGGATAATCAAAATATTAATAAAATAAGGAAAAGCTTAGAATAAAATTTGAATTAATAGGATAAAATGTGATGATAATGTTTAAATGGGAAAATAGATTTTCAATGGAAACTATACTTCATGCAGAATATAACTTTGATGAAGATGTGAATTATGTAATTAAAGTTAATAATCAATATTATGCTAAAGTAGAGAATTATAAATATGAAATTAACATTAAACTAACAAAAAAAGAAGATAAAATTGCTAAAATGACATGCACATGTAATTCTGGAAAAAGAAACTGTGAACACCTCGCAGAAACATTATTTTACATTGAAAAGTACCAAATAACGGAAAAAACATTTAAACATAATAGTTTAACCAAGTATTCCAAGCTAAGTGATGTTCAATTCGAGAAATACCTGGAAAAAGATATAAAAAATATTGATGAAAATGAACTTAGAGAATTTCTAATAAACATTTTAATAGACAATAAAGAAATATATAAGAACTATATATCATCATTTAAAGATGAACTAAGTGAAACAGACGTGGATATTATACTTAAAAAGTTAAACAATATACTAAAATATGATATAGGTGTTACACTCGCCAATGATAAATTCTATGAACCAATCACCAGTTTTCTTAACAATGAAATGATTGAATATGCATCACATGATGAAATTTCATATAAAATATACATGAAAATATACGAAAAAATAATATCAACAAAAGTATTATTAGATTCCCATGATTACAGCTTAATACTAGAAAATATAAATTCTGAGATAATTAGTAAACTCAAAACAATCAAAACAGAAGATAAACAATACATTACAACAGAACTAGAAAATATGATAAAAAACTATCCAGATAACCTCTTTGCTATACAATTAAAGGAATTAATACAAAAAGTATCCCCCCTAAACAATGCTCCAATTAGTATCAACTTATTAAAACAACAAATACTTGTTAGTAATTCCTATGAAGAAGATGAAGAATACCTATCACAAATAGTTGAATTAATGAAAGAAAACAAATCTTCTGACCAAGAAATAATTAACACACTAGAAGAATACACGGATAACTTCTACACAATACAATTACTAATACCATACTACATAAAAACAAATACTGAATATAAAGCTTTAAAACTACTAGAAAATTACATTAATGAATCAAGTGTATATGATACTAACAGGCCAATAGCCCTAATTGAACTAAAAAACCTACATTACAAACTAACAAACATGAGCATGTATACATTTCTAGTAACTCAACTAATAAGAGAATATAATTACTATAATGAAGACGATTTTGATATTCTAAAAAATGAAAGTTCTGACTGGAATAATATAAAACAAGAAATTATAGACACCTATCAAATAATAAGTAGTATAAATTTATGTAAATTCTACTTATACAATGATATGACACAGAAATTTGAAGAAAAAATATTCCAACACCCTAATATAGAATTATTAACTGAATTTAAAGATATACTAATCAAGAAATCACCAGAAAAACTACGAAATGCATATGAAGAAATAATATATGAATTACTAAGAGTAGCAAAACGTTCAAAGTACCGAAAAGTAGCAAAAATACTAAAACTGATAAAAGAACTACCAAACTCCCAATACCACATAAGAAGAATAAAAAAAGATTTAAAAAGAGAATATCCACAAAGAAAAGCATTATTTGATGAAATAAATGATATCAAATGATAATATAATTTAGATCTAATTATTCCCTCCCCCATTTATATGAATAATTTAAATTATTGAAGGTAAATCCCTATGAATAATTATTGTCCTAAATGTGCAAATATGATAACAAACAGTAAATGTTGCAACAACTGTGGCTACAAAATAGAATCAGATGAAAATACATCCACTACTTTTCCAAATAATCTTATACGATATGAAAAATCTATTTTAGAAGAAACTGAAGACACATGTATCAACTGTAATGAAAAACTATATTTAATTACTTATAATAGAGAAAAACATTTAATATGTCTTAATTGTGGATTGGATTTAAATATTAAAGATCAGTTATACAGCCTTCAGGATATTCTGGATAAGAACAATAGTTTATGGACTGAATATTCATATAATTATTTTACATATGATGAATTAAACCAGTTCAGGATTAATAAAAAAAGTTTACTCGAACATATTCCTAAACAGGATCCATCTAAACATGAATATGACACAAATTTCTTTATTGAAAAAATTAAACATTTACCATCCACGTTAATAAAATATGAAGATAATCTACCAGAAATGAAAAGCACTAAGATTAAATGTGCCAACTGTAACACAGAAATATATTCCATAAAACATACAGATACAAACAAGGAAAAAGAACACCTAATCTGTCTCGAATGTGGACTGGACTTAGTCAATACTGATGAAAATACATACAAATTAAATAATATTTATAATAAGAATTCAATTTTCTGGAAGAAATATAATAAACAGGAATTGTCACCAGAACAACTGGAACATATAAGAAAAGAAATACATCAAAATGATAATAAAATACCTCAGATTATATTAAATCATAATCTTGATAAATATATTCCATTCATATCATCCATGCAAACAAGTGATGATGAATGTATATTATGTGATTCTAAAATGCTATCCTTTACCGATAAAGAAGATAAAAAACATATCATATGTAAGGATTGTGGACTTGATTTCATTATAAATGATGAAGGAGAATATTACCTGAATGATTATGCTGATAAATCAGGAGAATTCTGGTTTTATTACAACAATAAAGAGTACACATATGACAACTGGAAAAATCTAGTAAAACAAAACCAACCTAATCCAAACACAAAAATTAATCCTGATATTGACTTATCTAAATTACCAGTGAATATTATCCGAAACTATATTCATTTAATGGATAATTTAATCGATTCACATCAAAACTGTATATGGTGTGATAATCCATTATATTATATAACCAAACAAACTATTTTAACTACTGAAGAACATTGTATTTGTTTAAACTGTGGACTAGACTTTAAATTAGATGGCTTAAACTATGAATTATATGATAACTCCAAAAATAGCCGAGTATTAGGAGATTTATATAAAGGTAAAACCTATACTTTAGAAAACTGGTATAAAAAAAGCAGCAAAGTAAAAAAATAAAATATCCAAAAAAAATATTTTTAATATAAATACGTTTTAAGTTAATTTCTAATTTTATTAGTTTGTTAGAATCCCAATTATTAATTATAATTTTTTTTATTAATAAATAATAGATTAAAATCTTTTATAAAGTATTATAAGCATCCTTAATCTTTTTTTATATACAAATTTCTTTATAAATAAAAAGGCATATATGTAAAATTATGTTATTGAATTAATAGTACTTGAATACATGTGATGGTTATTGTATTTGAATATAATGATTATTAATTTAATATAGCATATTTATGAAATCATATTATGTGTTACTTATGGTGGAACATGATTTTACTTCTAAAAAAATAAAAAAGAAGAAGAAGAAGAAAAAAAAGAAAAAGAAAAAGAATAAAATAGCGCCGTGGATGGAATATAAACTTCATATAACGGTATTAATATTAGTAATCATTGCAGAAATTATAGGGGTTCAAAGATTTAATTTATCAAATACTGTTAGTATTGTAATAATGCCTTTACTCTATGCTATGCTTATTGGTCTTGGATTATATCTTTGGAAAGATTTTAAATATATTGGTAAACATGAATCCAAAGTTGCTGAAGGATTAATGATTCTGTTTATGACACCTTTACTTGCTAAGCTTGCTATTTCAAGTGGTCAACACTTGGATATTCTAACTCATGTTGGTCCGGCAATAGTATTACAGGAATTCGGTAATCTTGGTACAATATTTTTAGCTTTACCAGTAGCTCTGTTATTAGGATTTAAACGAGAATCTATTGGTATGACCAGTTCAATTTGTCGTGAACCTAACCTTGGTGTTATATTTAAGAGATATGGTTTTACATCCCCTGAAACTAGAGGAGTATTAACAGTATTTGTTATAGGAACAATTATTGGTACAGTATTTATCAGTTTACTGTCAAGCTTCTTTACAGCTTTACCATTCCATCCATATGCACTTGCTATGGCTAGTGGTATTGGTAGTGCCAGTATGAATGCAGCTGCTGTAACACCATTACTGGCAATATATCCACAGTATTCATCAACTATACAGGCATTTTCAGGATTTTCTAACTTAATATCTTTCTGTTTCGGTTTATACATGACCATATTTATAGGATTGCCATTAACAGAAAAATTATATTACTGGTTAGAACCTATAATTGGTAGAACAACTTCTGCTACAATTCCAGAAGAATCATATGAAAATGATAAAATTAAAAAAGTTAAAATTGATAAAGAAATTAAAAAACTTACACCAAAACGTGTAGGTGAATGGATTATATTATTATTAATCTTTTCAATAATTGTTACAATTGGAAACTATGTTGGTGGACACTCTGGTAAACTAGTTACAACATTTAATGGAATGTTAATATTATCTGCAATAGGATTTGTTGGAATTCTATGTGAAAGATTATTACCTAAAAACATTTCATCAATAATTTATGTGAGTGTAATTGGTATATTACTTTCAATGCCATGGTCCCCTGTAGCAAACATGATAATATATTATGTTGAAGAAGTAAATTTAATTGCAATTGTAACAGTATACCTTGGTTATGTCGGTATATCAATAGGTAGAGATTGGAAACAGTTCAAAAAGTTAGGATACAGAGGTATAATAGTTACATGTTTTGTAATTACAGGTACTTTCCTAGGTTCAGTACTGATTGCTCAAGCAGTATTAATGCTGACAGGATCAATTTAATAAAATAACCACCACCTTAACCATCCATTTTTTTATGGTACTTTACTTGTTTTTGTCATTTCAACCATAATCATCAACCTTAATCATCAACCAACACACATTTTTTATCTTTAAATAAAACAGTTTAAATCACAAAATAAGACTTTTAAATGATTTTCAAAAATTAATCATCAACCAAAAAATACCTTAATCATCAACCACATATATCATAATAACTGATAATAATTAAAAGATGATATTATGTTTGAACCGCAATTCACATATACAAATAAAATTGTAAATTATATAGCAAAAATTGCTTCAGCCAAAGAAGTAATTACTAATGCAAAAATAATTCCATTATATGATACTCAATTAAAACAAGATGCTCTCATAAAGTCATCACATTATTCCACATCAATTGAAGGAAATCCATTAAACTTAGATGAAGTAAAAACATTAATCCTGAACAATCAGAAACCAACTACAAAAGCAGAACAGGAAGTATTAAATTATTTCAATGTATTAAATCATTTAGATAAATATTCAAATAAAACTATTACAAAAAACACCATTTTATCATTACATAAACATTTGACTAAAGATTTGTTAAGAAACCCTGAATATGAAGGAAAATTTAGGGATACAAGCGTAATTATTGGTAATGTTCATACTAAAAAAATAAATTATATACCACCAGATTCTTATAAAGTACCATATTTGGTAGATGAATTATTAGATTGGTTAAACAATTCTACAAGTGAAATGTATCCTGTTATTGTCGCAGGAATTCTTCATTATGAATTAGTACGTATTCATCCTTTCATTGATGGTAATGGACGTACCAGCAGAATTATGGCAACATTAATATTATCACTGAACAATTTTAACATTGATAACTATTTTACTTTGGATGAATATTATAATAAAGACAGACAAGCCTATGTTGATGCACTACATAGTGCAGATAAAAACCAAGATTTAACTATTTGGTTAGAATACTTTTGTCAGGGCGTAGTATATTCTATTGAAAAAGTTAAAAATGAAGTATTAACTTTAGCACAAATTACATCAAAATATGATAACACTATAGAATTAACTCCTAATGAAATTACAGTATTAACTCTACTTGAAGAAAAAAAGCATATTAAAAATAAAGATATTCAAGAAATGTTAAATATTTCTTCACAGGCCAGCTATAAAATTATTAAGAAATTAAAAGATAAAAACATAATCAAAAATATTGGAAAAGGAAGAAGTACTGAGTATGAATTAAGATGAAAATTTTTGAGGGTGTTTTCACAAAAAGATTATTCTGATTCTTAAGACTTCTTTTCAGTTGTTAAGGGTTATTAACACATTTAATATTATGCTTGAAAACACCCTCTTTTTATAAAAAAAAACTTAATCATCAACCTTAATCATCAACCAACACACATTTTTTATCTTTAACTAAAACAGTTTAAATCATGAAATAAGACTTTAAAATGATTTTCAAAAATTAATCATCAACCAAAAAATACCTTAATCATCAACCACAACAGCATATAATTAATTGTTAAAAGTTTTTAGGAGTTTATATTATTTGTCCTTTTGAACAATTTTCTCCAATTTGAACAATACACATACTTGTAGATAATTGAAAAGATAATTATAATTGAAATACAATATAATCTCTACCCTATTCATCCAGTAAATTATCAACAATATCACAGTACTCAATAATTTTTTGAACGTGTCTAATATCCTTATTTTTCATAGATTAAAACCTCATCTTTTTTAATCATATTTAAAAATGATTTATCTTCTATTCCTGTAGATACAACATCTACATGACAGTTAAAAATCTCTTCTAAGTCTTCGACAAATCCCATGTAATCTAATAAACCTTTGATATTTCCACGATTAATTAAAAAATCCAAATCACTATCATCTCTAGCTTCACCACGCGCATAAGATCCAAATAAACTCATACTTTCTACACCATATTTTTTAGCAAGAGGAATAGCTTTTTGTTTAATTTCTTCAATAGTATAAACCATGAAAAATCACCTTTCTAATAATTAGTATAATATTCATTTGTAATAAATTCATTGAATTATATATTCTTTTTAGGATTATGTGAGCCAAAATAGAATACATATAATATATATCCAAAAAAGGATTACATGAGCAAAATAGAATATATTTGATATGTTTTTCAAGGGATTAATAAGAAAAATACAATCAAAAGAAGTAAATGTGGAATATTTAGAATCTATATGGATATATTCCCTTGTTTTCATATTCAGTTTTTAACCATCTTTTGAGCATGTCTTCATGTATTAAATATGTTCCATGATTATTTGAAATTAGGTCTAATTGTATTAACTTTGTTAGATATTTACTTAATGTTCCTGATTTTACATTCAATTTATTTGCTAAATCTTTTCGTTGTAATGGTTGATTTATTAATTCTATGATTATGTCTTTTTCCATGTTTGATAAGTTTATCCACATGGCTACTATGTATTTTATCATTGCAAAAAGGTTGTTGTCAAATGTGTCTACAACATCTTCAGGTGTTAATGTTATGTTTTGTGGTAAATGATTTGCCAGTGTGTTTATGTAATAGGGAACTCCTTTTGTACATTTGTAGAATCTTTCAAATGATTCTTCGGTGAATATATATTGAGGTGCTTTTTCTTTCATGTATGTTTTAGTAATTTCTTTGTTGAAAGGATATAGGTAATGTGTAAGCATTCTTCCACCAAATACTCCATTTTGTCCTGCAACATCCTGTATGAATGAATCATTTAGACTCATTGAACCACTTAACATATAAGCTACATTGTTATGATTTTGAATATGACCTCTAAATAACCATAAAAATGAATTTAAATAATCATCTATTTCTTTAATGATTTGAAATTCATCAATGATTACTATAACTCCTTTTATTTTATCTTGATTGTCTTCATATATTTTCTGTGGTAAATCCAATACAAATTTTGTTAAATGCCTTAAGTCATCTTCACTTGCTATAACTGGTATTGGTATTTTTTCTATAGTTTTATAATCTTTAATTTTAAAGTTATGTGTTGTGAAGTATTTTTTAATCCTATTTTGGATATTGTAAATGTTTTTTTCTGTAGCTTGTGTTATTATTTCATCATAATAATGTTGCATAATTCCTTTGACTGATAATTTTTTTCTTTGATATGCATCGGCTGTTGAAAAATCTATTAAAATTACAAGATATCCTTCTTCAGTTAAATCCTTTTTAATTTTATTTAAAAATACCGTTTTTCCTACACCACGTACCCCTGTTAATAATATTTCTGGTGGATTTGATTCTTCAGTACAATATAACTGGTTTTTTATATTGGATAATTCTATTTTCCTGTTAAAAAATTCATCATCAGATAATTTTTGGCGTGTACCCCAAGGTAAAAGTTTCATTATTTTAACCCCTTATTAATTTATTATGATATATGTAACTCATAATATATTCTTTTTAGGATTATGTGAGCCAAAATAGAATACATATAATATGTATCCAAAAAAGGATTACATGAGCCAAAATAGAATATTTTAATATCTTATGCACTTAAAATCAATAACTCTCAAAAATAATATATTCATTAATATTTGAACATCACCCTCTTGTTGAAATGTAGAAGTTCAATTTAAGTAATACTCATATCTTATTCAAAATAAGGTTTTATGTAAAACCATTAAAGTAATGCAAATATTTTAATAGGTATATGAATAATATTACCCTTTTTTTCAATTTTTTTTCTATTATCTGAGATTATAATACCATATTCTGCTTTATAATGTTTAATGGCATTTTCTATCTGTTTAGTATTCTTCTTATTTTTTCCAACTTCTATTGGAATTATTTTACCAAATTCTTCTTTAACTATGAAATCAACATTACCATTATTATTAGAATCGTAAAATAATGTTAAGTCATCATAATCTGCAGTTAATTTAAATAGTTTTGATGCCACCATATTTTCAATTAATAATCCTTCAAATTTATTTTTATCTTTAATATTATTCCCAATCTTACTTGATAATGCATATTTAATACTGCTTGTAGTAAAATAATATTTTCTAGCTTTTCTGGTTCTTAATGATGGAGAACCATAAGGTTCTAAGTGATATATTAAATGTGTTTTTTCAAGTAGCCCCAATATTGTTTCAACATTACCGACAGCTGTATTTAAGTATTTGGATATTTTATTCATAGACACATCAGCAGAATCTATCATAGACAAATATCTTAAAATACGATTGGCATTTGTCTTATTATCCTCTGATATGTTTTTCATATTGGAAATATCTTCTTTAACAACTCTTCTTGTCATTTTTACAATATCATTACATATACTTTTAGTATCTTCTTCTTCAAAATATACTGGAAATCCACCATAGTATAAATAATTTTTCCAATCAAGATTAGTATAATTACTGTTATTCATTAATGTATTGTTTAATTCAAGTTCTCTTTCAATAATTTCTTTTATTTCACCAGTTATTATGAAATTAGTTAAAATATCCTGTTTTTCTTTAATTTGAATTTTGTATTTTAATTCCAGATGATGTGAAAATGATAGAGGTAATATTTCTTTGTTAACTGAACGTCTTTCTATATCGGCATTATCTTCTATTGTTAATGCTGATGAACCTGTGATTAATATGAAAATATTTTTTGATCTGTCAAACAATACTTTTGAAGAAGTCGTCCATTTTTTATCATATTGTGTTTCATCTATTAATAGGAATATGTTTTTATCCAATTGTCTCATTGTAGTGTCATGATAATCTTCTAGAAATATCTCAGTAAATTCTCTTATTGTACAATCACACAAATCATTTAAATCATCACATGAAATATAAATGATTTGATCAGGATTCACATTTATTTCTTTGAGTAAATATTCATAAACTTGAAATAATAATGTGGTTTTACCAACCCCTCTGATTCCAGGTAAGAGTATAAAACGTTTTCTTTTTTTTCCTTCTAAAAAATTATTT
This sequence comes from Methanosphaera stadtmanae, assembly GCA_015062815.1. Classification (GTDB taxonomy): domain Archaea; phylum Methanobacteriota; class Methanobacteria; order Methanobacteriales; family Methanobacteriaceae; genus Methanosphaera; species Methanosphaera stadtmanae_B. The sequence continues at coordinate 19,002 of SUTP01000023.1, forward strand.
ATGTATTGTGTTATTTCATTAAATTCTCTTCGTTTGGAAAATTTTCCATTATCATCACTAACGTAAGCATTTAATGCATTTGGAATTTCTCTTAAAGTTTCATCAATAAAGTTTGAAATAATTTCTCTTTTTTCATTAATTTCCATAGAATCACACAATTTTTTTATCTAAATATTTAGATAAATATTATATATTATATTATAAAAATAAGATATAAATATTTTTTCTACATGACAAAACATACTTTAAAATATTTAAAAAAAGATTATAACTTCTTATATTAGTTTAAAGATATTTAAGAAGTTAATATATTCATTTTGAGTACTTGAAAAAATTATTTTTGGATAGAAAAAACTAATATTTTATCTATTTATTTAGATAAAATAACCTTTTATATTATCTATTTATTTAGATAAAATAATTCTTATATTAATATATGTATTTTTATTATTTTAATTTTAATCCATCACTGAATGCTTCTCCAACTCTTTCCTGTACTTTATAATATCCATGAGTGTATGGATCAAATGCTATAGCATCAACTAATGAAATATCTACATTATCACCATTGATTACTTCTTCAAGAGCTGTTACATTAACAACTTTTGCTATAACTCCACATCCATATTCATCATCCTGGTATTCTATGAATTCACATTCAAAACAAATTGGAAATTCATTAATTATAGGAGCATCAATATTTTCTGATTTTGTTACCGTTAAACCTGTCTTTTCAAATTTATCCTCGGTATCATTACCTGAAACAATACCAAAATAATCTGCTTCAACAACATGCTTGCTGTCGGCTATACTAACAGTGAATGCTTTTCTTTCAATGATATTTTGTACTGTTTTGTGTGTTTTTGTAAGATTTAATATTACCTGGTCTCTTGATAGCATTGTACCCCAGGCTGCATTCATTACATCAACACTTTCATCATTGTTATATGTTGCTACCATTAATACAGGCATTGGAAATATTGCTTCTGTTGTTTTAATATTTTTTCTCATAATAATTCACATCAGTTACTTTCTTTTGATTACTTCATTAGTCTTTGCTAATTGTGTTTGAGTTTTGATTATATGCTTTGGCTACACATTTCCATTGACCATCCATTTTTAACAATAATAGGATATCTGTGAAATCTATTCTGTCACCCCATCCTTCTTCGAGTACTCTGACAACAGCAAGAGTTTCTTCAAGTAGTAATACATCTATTCTGGCATTAAAATTTTCACCACCAGATACAGTGTCAACATTATTATAGAATTGTTCTATGGATCCATGTTCAAGTTTACCGTCAAGATATCCAAATAGTACGGCTTCATCAGTGAAAAGTTCTTTTGCATATTTACTATTTCCTTCTTTTACACTTTTAACAAAGTTTTTTGCAGCATTTTCTACTGCTGTATATTCATCAATTTTTGATCTCATAATTATTCTCTCCTTAATGTTATTAATTAATCTCTGATTTTTCATTTATAACTAAATTTGGTAATTCTAAAATTACCAATCATATTAATATTATAGAGAATATATATAGAGGCATGGTAAATAATGAAGATATATGTCCTGTTACTGAAACATTAGACCTATTTAATCGTAAATGGATATTATGCATAATAATGGATTTATTTGATGGAAAAAAACATTTTAGTGATTTTATAGAGGCTAACCCTACATTAAGTAATTTTACACTTTCACAGACTCTAAAATATATGGAAGAAAAAGATTTGGTAATAAAGATAAAACATGAAAATAAACGTGAAAACACCGAATATCAACTTACAGAAAAATCCATAAAAGCAAATAAAATATTATACGAAATGACTACCTATGCACTAAATGAATTAGAATGTAGTAAATTAACAGATTCTAAAAAAGAAAAACTATTAAAAAAATACACTACAATACTCGATATAAAATAAGAAAGTATATTTACAAATTAAAAAGTAAAAAAATAAAGTATAAATTTTTTTTTATTTTTCATCGTTTGATGTTTTTTCATCACTTTGATAACCATCCTCTTCATATGATTTAAATGGTTTATCTGTTTTTGGATGCCTTTTAGCTTCTACTGATAATCCCATTTCATCTTTTTCATACACTAATTCCTTGAATACTGAGATTACTATCAGCATTAAAACTATGGAAAACGGGAATGCTGTTATTATCAGTATGTTTTGTAATGCATCAAGTCCACCATTTATTAGAAGTATTGTGGCTACACTTGCCAATACCAAACCCCAAACTACCTTAATTTTATTTGAAGTCTTTTCTCGTCCATTTTCGGATAACATTGCAAGTACTACTGTTGCAGAATCTGCTGAGGTTATGAAATAGATTATCAGTAATATAATTGCTATAACCGATAGAATCATAGCCAATGGATATTGATTAAATACACCAAATAACATCTGATCAATACTTAAGTTAATAATTAGATTACCTGGTGTTGCTATGTTCATAGCTAATGTTCCGAATACTGAGAACCATACAAATGAAAACACTGATGGAACTAAGAGGATATATGTTAGAAATTCCCTTATTGTTCTTCCTTTTGAAATATTTGCAATGAAAACTCCTACAAATGGAGACCATGAAATCCACCAAGCCCAATAGTATACAGTCCATGATTGAACCCAGTTTTGTTGGGCAAGGGTACCTGAAGCTGCTGTTCTAAAACTCATACGAATAAAATCATTCATGTATGCTCCAATACTTTCAATGAAGAAATTTGCCATATCCAATGATGGTCCAATTGCTATAGCCAGTAACATTAGAAGTATGGCTAATATTATATTAGTATTGGATAATAGTCTAACTCCTTTTTTAATTCCTGAAATAGCTGATGTTAAGAACAGTATTGTTGCAATAACTATGATTATTATTTGAACATTTATTGATTGTGTTACTCCGAACATATAATTTAATCCACTGTTTATTTGAACTGCACCTAAACCTAATGAAGTTGCAACTCCCACAACTGTTGCAAATATTGTTAATGCATCAACTATGTTACCCAGTTTTCCTTGAGCAAACTTACCGAAAATAGGTTTTAATGTAGATGAAATATTAGGTACTTCCTTTTTTCTGTATTTAAAATAGGCTATGGCAAGTGCTACCATACCATAAACTGCCCATGCTGAAATTCCATAATGAAAAAAGGAGTATTTCAATGCATCAAGCATAGCTTGTTGTGAATAAATTGTTGCCTCAGGTGCCATTACTGCATAGTGTGATAATGGTTCTGCTGCACCATAAAATACTAATCCAATCCCCATTCCTGCAGAAAACAACATTGCTATCCATGAAAATGTGGAATATTGCGGTTTTGAATCAGGATTACCTAAGCGTATTTTACCCATTGGATGAAATATTACAACTACACTTAAAACCACACAAAAAAATACTACCATTAAATAAAACCATCCAAAGTGTAATCCTAAAAAATCTCTTATTTTTAGTGTGAATTGACTAAAATTTACTGGAAACACTACTGCTAGTATAATTATACAGATAAATGGTATTAATGCCAGCCAAAGAACAGGTTTATTGATATACTTTGATTCTTTTATACTAACACTCCTCCCCTATTATTTATAAGATATGATAAGTGTTTATTAACTTAATATTAAGCAAAAATAATAGTATATATATACAATACGTATTAATATATATTAAATTAACTCATAACTATTTAATTATCTTTATTTTTAACAATAAATACTTTAAGATATTCATAAAAAATATGAGGATATTAAACAACAGAATATGGCCTGTTTAGTGTATTTTTAATCAAATAAAATTATTTTGAATAATTGATAATGAATCTGATAGCATAGTTTACGATAATAAAGGATATATAATAGAAAAGTTTAGAATAAATTCTATGTTAATACTTTCCTGTAGAAACTATATATTGAGTAATTCTCAAACTTCACTCAAAAGAAGTTTAAAGATTAATATACTCTTCTATTAGAGATATTATTAATTATTTTAAATTAAATCAATATAAGCTAATGTATATATTTACATCACTTGAAATTTTGTTATATTTATAGGGTGGTAATTTTTGAATCATATAATTAATAGTAACTTTAAACAATTGGTTATACCTACAATATTAATAGCTATGACTTTAAATTTAACTTCAATTGTGGAATCAATTTGTTGTTAAATTTATAGGACAAAGTGGACTTGCAGCAGTGGAATTATTAGAATCATTGGTATTATTAGTAACTCTAATTGATTAAATCTTTATTTTTCGTTATATTACAAAAAATTAAAAAAAATAAAAAATTACATTTCTATTTACTGAAAAACTCTTAGAAATATTACAGTTCAATGTTAGTAATAATATTATTATTTTTATCTTTAAAGTTATATACTCTAGTAATTCCTTCTTTTTTATCAAAATTACTATCATATGAGACAATATAATCAATTTTGTGTTTTTTCATCATTTCTAAGTAGTACAATCTGAATAACCTATACTTGCATCATATTTATATAATAATTCTAAGGATTTATCAAATAATCTTTTATCATTTATGTTTAGCAGAGTGTTAGTCTCTAGAATAATATCATAAATTTCTTTACAAAGTTTTCCACCTAAGCACTGAAAGGAGTTCATGGTTTCAGAAAGAATAATATTTGTAATATAAGTATCATATTTTTCTACTTGATAACTTAAAATATCAGCTAAATCATGCCATTGATCTTTTTCTAAAACTAAACCTACTAAATAACAACTATCTAACATTAATTTATAATATACCTTTTTGAGACTTGTGTTTTAAATCAACAGAATTTGTAATTTTATTTATTTTACCTTTACCAGATAAATCATGTAATTTAGGTTTTTTTCTAAAAGAAACAACAACAGTATTATTATTTTCATCAATATCCCAATCTATAATATCTGAATCATCAACATGAAGTTTATTTCTTATTTCAGAAGGTACAACTGTTTGGAAACCTTTATAAAATTTTGTTGAAACTACCATTATACACACCTAATAAGATATTTGTTTTTAGAATAAATATATCTCTCTAATATAAAAATGATATTAGTAAATTTAAAAATACTAATCAAAATTTATTATCAGATACATCAATTTCACCAGACATTAATTTTGGTAGTAATCTATCACTAAGTTTTGTGAGTTTTTCCTATTTCATTATTTCCAATAAAATTTTTAGAGCATATAAAAAATTTATTTTTTGAGAGCGTTTAGTTCTTAATTTCTTAATTTTTTTATAAAAATAGTTCTATTTTTTAATAATACGAGAGTATTATTTATTATATTAACAAAAAAGAGTTATTATATACTAATATTTATATACAATGAGTTATAAATATTGTATTGGTGATTACATGAAACATCATTTGTATTTTAATAAACAAGAGCCTAATTATAGTATGTTCAAATAAATATTTAATTTTATCGATTTTAAAAAAAAAGTCAGCAAATTATTGCTTCATAAGGTATAAAACATATTGAAACAATCATAACTGATTTAAAAATTCATTTTTTAAGCTTTACATATAATTATGAACTATTATTTCATCTTAGATGAATTAAAAAAGAATTATCAACTTAGAAAATTATGTAACATTACAAACATTCCAACCTTAAACTCCATAATTACTCATTTATCTAAAATTAACATCATAAGTGGTTGTTCAGAATTCGGTTGACATTTTTTTTCATGTTTTTGTTAGATTTTTGTTTATATTAAGTTATATATAACATTGTTAATTTTTTGTTTGATGTGAT
>SUTP01000089.1 GCA_015062815.1 Methanosphaera stadtmanae
TCTATTTTTTAAAAAAAAGTTTTCTATTTTTAAGTTTAAAAAAATAATAGATGAAAAAAATCATCTATAATCTGTTTAAGAATTCTACTATAAGTTTTACAGCATCTTCCACGTCTTTTATATTTACAATACTTTGTGGTGTATGGATGTAACGGGATGCTGGTGAGACTGTGATTGTTGGAATTCCGTCACGGTTTAAATGTATTGCTGTTGCATCGGTTGTTCCACCATCACCTACTTCTAATTGATAATCGATACCTGCTGCTTCAGCAGCTTCTATCATTAATTTTTTCATCATAGGGTTACTTATTAATCCTCTACCACTGGCATCAGCAAGAACAATCACAGGTCCTTTACCAGTTGCTATTGGTGTATCTTCTGGTTTAACTCCTGGATGATCTCCTGGAATTGTCACATCTAATGCGATTGCCATATCAGGATTTAATTTAAATGAAGATGTTTTTGCACCTTTAAGTCCTACTTCTTCTTGAACAGTACCTACACCATATACAGTTGCATCAGTTGTTGTTTGCTTCATTACTTCTGTCATCACTGCACATCCAACACGATTATCAAGTGCTTTTCCCATGACTAAATCGTTTGGATATTCTTTGAAGGTTGTATGGAATACAACAGGATCACCAATTGAAACCATTTTTTCTGCATCTTCTTTATCTTTAGCTCCAATATCTATGAACATATCTTTGAATGGTATGATTTTTTTTGCTTCAGCTGCACTGGTAAGATGTGGTGGTTTTGAACCGATTATACCCGGAACTTCACCATTTTCTGTTTGAATGAATACTTCTTGGTTTGATAACATTTGATCATTAATTCCACCAATTTTAATGAATCTTAAAAATCCTTGATCATCTATGTAACTTACCATTAAACCAATTTCATCCATATGTGAAGCTAACATTACTGATGGTTTACCTTCTTTACCTTTATGTGTTGTTATAAGGTTACCCATTACATCAGTTTCCATTTCATCAACGTAATCTTTTAGCTCATCTTTGATAACTTCACGTACTTCATCTTCAAATCCTGAAATACCGCAAGCTTCAGATAATTTTTTTAATAAATCTTTCATTCTTATGCCTCGTTGTTTAATAAGTAAATTTGTAAAATAAATATTTTATTCTGTTAATTAACAATTATATTTATATAATTTCATTATATTTAAATAACTTTTTTTAATTAAATGATTTGTATTTTTTCTAATTATTCTCTATCATAGCTAAATACTAATAAGATAAAAAATAAAAATTAAAGTATTAATGATACTAAAAAATGTGTATCAAATAATTAACGAAAATTTATATATTGAGAGTGGAAATATATGGATGCTTTAACAATAGTAATAATGATAATTTTATTTATTTTAGCATTGATATTTGTATTTTCAACAGCTCTTTTGACTCCGTACATTGGTAAAAAAAATTTATTATCTGTAATGATTTTAGGTTTAGTTGTTGGAACTGTAGGTGGTGTATTTTTAATTTCACCTATAGTTGATGATTTACCAGATTTTACACGTACAATTGTCGAAGAGAGTGTGGAAGGTACAGATAATTTAGAGCTAGAATTATCTACTAATGGAAATTTAACTGAAACTATACATAATATATCTTCAATTAAGGGTGTCGAAAATGTTTCATATGATGGAATAACATTTATAACAACTAGTGGTTTTGATACAGATTATCAAAGAGCTGCATTTTTAGAAGCGTTAAATAATTCTAATAATGTATCAAGTGTTATAGATCAGGGAAATAACACGTATTATGTTAAAATAGCTGAAAATGGTGAACCACAAGTTGTTTTAGATAAAATATATTCAACATTTAGTACTTATAATTATATTCATTTAAGATATACTTCTATGAGGGCTAATGCAACAGTTCAAGCTAACAATATTACAGGAGTAATGAAACAAATTTCTAATACTGATGCAGTTATATTAAATGTTACAGGACCTACTGAAGATAATATAAAAATGATATCGCAGTATTTGCCTAATCAGACAAATGTAATTTTATTATCTGCTGTATTAGGTGTAATTGTAGCTTTATCTGGTTTCTTTGTTGATAGTATTTATAATTTTACAACCAAATTCAGAAAAAATAGAAACAAACAAACTGATAGGGATAGAATTAAAAGAAAAGTTGTTCCAGGAACACCTAGAAGAAGAACTAATAATCAAAAAGTACGTAAACGTGATTCAATCGATATTTTTGATGATTCATTTGAAAATAGTCCTAAACAAACTATTGGTTCTAACAGAAAATTTGAACCTATGACAGAAGAAGCATCTAAAGAAACTAAAAAAGAATCTAAAAAATCTAAAGGTAGATTTTCTAAACTTTTTGGTAGATCTAAAGATGATGTGGAAACACCAAAACGTCGAAATATAGAAAATAATGAATCTAAACAAACAAGAGAATCAAAAGGAAAACCAAAAAGAAAGGCTCCTAAAGTAAGACCTAGACGTAAAGAATAAATAAATTTCCACTTTCATTTTTTTTAATATTTTCTATTTTTATAAAATTTTAAATTATTTTACAGTCTTATTATTTGAAGATTATCATTTTATAGGAGGATATCAATGAAATCAGTAATATTATATTCTGGTGGTAAAGATAGTACTATGGCAGTGTATGAATCATTAAAAAATAATGATGAAATATATTGTTTATTATCTGTAAAATCACGAAATAAAGATTCTTACATGTTTCATGTGCCTGATATTCATATGGTTGAGTATTGTGCTGAAGCAATGGAATTACATACTATAGATATAATTACAGATGGTATCAAAGAAGAAGAATTAAATGATTTAGAAAAAATATTAACTAGACTAAAAAGTAAAGGTGTAGAAGCAGTTTATACTGGTGCAATAGAATCAACTTATCAAAGAACAAGAGTAGATAATATCTGTAAAAAATTAGAAATGAAATCATTTTCACCTTTATGGCATAGAAATCCTGTTGAATACATGAAAGAATTAGTTGATTTAGGTTTTGAAATAATAATAACTAGTGTTTCTGCTTATGGATTAACCAGGGATTGGTTAGGTAGAACAATAGATTATAACATGATAGAAGAATTAATAGAATTAAATGAAAAATATGGTGTTCATCCTGCTTTTGAAGGTGGTGAAGCTGAAACATTGGTTTTAGATGCACCAATGTATGACCAAAAAATAGTAATCGATGATGCAGAAATTGAATGGGCGGTTGATAGTGGTATTTATAATATAACTAAGGCTCATTTAGAAGAAAAATATGATTATTCATTAAATGAATAATTCTTCTTTTTTTTAATTTAAAATACAATCAATTACTTCATCTAAATTATCTGAAGTAATAGAAACTTCTATATCGTTAAGACTAGACATATCTTCATCTAATATATGAAATTTATTGTGGTAGGCTGCTTGTTTATTCACATAAAATTTAAATTGTGTGTCTTGCTTATTTTTATTAAAAATCATTACTAATATTTCTTGAAAATCATTTATCCTGATTAATTTTTTAATAGTTTTCAATAATTCTATATTGCCTTCAACAATCAATTCATTGTTTATTTCGTTTATTTCTATTTCGTTGTTTGTTATATTGTTTATGCTTGTTTTTACTTTTGACACGTCTTCTGTTTTGTTTATTTTTGTTTTTATTTTTACTTTTGTTTTTATTTTTACCTTTGTATTTTTTATTAATTTTTGGTTTGATTTCATTAGTTATCAGAACCTTTACATTATTTTTAAACTTAGGAATAGGACCTTCATTAATTAACATATAATCTGCTGTAGCAATAACATCACCAATTCCGAATTTTAATTCTCTTTTATCTCTTTCCAGGAATTTACTAAAGCTTTGGGTATCATCACTTCTTTTTCTTCTTCGAATTCTGTTAAATCGTTCATTAGGGTTTGAATGTATTGCAATTATTTTAAAATTTTTAAAATGTTTTTTAAAATAGCTTACTTCATAAGGGCTTCGAATTCCTTCAATAATAAATATATCCTGTTCTATTTTACGATATCTCTTTTTATTATTCTTACCTTTATTGTATGTTTTGTATATTTTTGTAGAAGTATTTTCATTTCGATTATTTCTAGAATAATTTTTAATTTCAGCTACACATCTATCCGCTACAACATTATTGCCATATTTTTTTCTTAGTTTTACAGCAGCTTCTCCAGAAGAACATTTAAGTCTTAAAGCTTCGTCACGTACAACATCACCCATACTTATAATATGAATTCCTTCATTTTTAGCAATTCTGGAAATTATACTTTTTCCTGAACCTGGAAGACCTGTTATTCCGAATACTTTCAATTTATTAACTCCCACACTTTTTTTTTTATTTGAATCTTTGAATAATATCTTGAATAGCTGTATTTAAGTTTTCTTTATTATTAAATTTATCAATTTTATCTAATAATTCTTTTTTATTTGAATTCATTAAATTTTCAACAGATTTGATAAGTAAAGGCATAACTCTTACAATGTTATCTACAATTGTAACAGTTGATGTTTGTGCAGTACGTGATAATGGATTTAAATCTATATTAACTGTTTCTTTACCTAGTTGTACTAATTTTTCTGCCCTATCTCCATCTTCCAGAGGAATAAAAATTAAATCTGATTTATTAATACCTTCTATACTTACAGGACTTCTTGGTCCATTAAGATCTGGCGTATCAATAAATTCATCTTCGTTTGTACCTAAAATTTCGTTTACATTTAATTCATTGTATACTTTTTCAATATTTTTAACCCGTTCTGGTGTTCTATAATAAAGATTAATTTCAACAGGAATATCTAGTAATTTAGATAATGTGGCTACCTCTTCAGCTACTAATGCTGTGGTATTACCATTAACTGATAATACGGGATTTTTTCTAGTTAAAAAATAACAAGCAGCTACATCAATTGTATTTTTAGAATTTAAGGTTGTTTCTTCACCAATAAGGTAATCAAATGTTTCACCACGTCCATGAGCTATCATACCTGAATTAGCTAATATACCTTTTTCATGTGCTTTTACAATTTTATCTCTATATACTAATGATTGATATCGTGGATGATCTTTATTTAACATATATAAAAAATTAGTCTTTTGTAGTATTTAGAATTTTTGTAAATATATTTTAAAAAAAGTTATGAAAGAAGATTAACGTTTTTGTTTAGCTCTTCTTTCATTTTCAATAGTTTTTCTACCTTTTTTCTTATCTTTAACTTTGGTAGGTTTTGATTTTTTACCAGCTACTGTTGTATTTGGTCTTCTTACAAGGAATGTTTCCATGTAATCTGCAAATACAGGTCTTGTAATGAATATACCTACAATAACACCGACAACGGTTGTTACTGCAAAACCAGTAAGCATACCTATACCTGTTGATCCTCTTGCAAATCCTATATAAGCTAGTGGTAACATAGCTGCAATTAAAGTACCTGCTGATGCGTATATAATAAAGAATGCACCTTTGATTCTATTTTTAACAATGTTTTTTCTATTACTTTTATCACGTCTAGCAAGTACTTCATCTGTCATCACAATTTGGTCATCTACACCAGTACCAATTGCTGCAATAATACCTGCAATTGCTGCTAAATCTAAATTCCAATGGGTTACTGAAGCAAATCCTAATACAAGAATTAATTCAGATAAACTTGTCACTACAATTGGTATAATTAATGATGGTGACCGGTATTTAAATGTAATGACCGCTACTATAGCAAGTAATGCTAATACTCCAGCTATAATTGAACCAGTTTCAAATTGTGAACCTAATTCTGCAGATACACTACTTACACTTGAAATTGATAATTTTATAGGTAATGCACCAGATTGAAGAACTGTATGTATTTCATCAGCTTTTTTCTGAGCTTCTTCTCGAGTTTGTTCTCCACCAGATACTTCTATATCAGTACTTCCTTTACCATTAGCAAGTCCAGCATCAAGTTGAGGTGATGAAATTAATTTATCATCTAGGTACATATCTACATTTGCACCAGCTTGGCCTTCGGCTACTTTTGCAAATTTATCTGCTCCTGCTGTAGTTACACTAAATGGTACTTTCCAATGTGTACCAGTAACTTCTGCAGCAGATACACTGGAAATGTATTCACCACTAATTGCTGTTTGATTATTGATTTTTGCTTCGAATTTACCAGGTGTACTTATAATATTTTCCACTTCTTGAGGTTCAACTCCAGCTATTTCTACTATAACATCTTGGTCTCCACTCTGTCTGACTTTTACATCAGATATACCAAATGCATTCAACCTTTTATCAAGTATTGAAGTTATAGTGTTCATGGTTTCTTGGTCTACAGGTTGTTCAAGGTGTAACTGTATCATGGATCCACCTTCAAGGTCTAAACCTTCTTGTATTCCAAACACACCTATACTTATAATACTTATAAGAACTAGTGCAATTAGTAAAATTGTACGTGGTCTTTTGATGAATTGAATTGTATCGTAATTAATCGTGACCACCTCTTTGCATGTATAATTTAAGTATTCCTAGGTTCATGAACCAGGTAGCTAGAATATCTGAGAGTAAACCTATTAATAGAACACCTGATATGTCTTCTAATACTTGAGCTGATGGTATAAACAATTTAACAACTAAGTATAAAACTACCATGGATGAAATGGCTGCAATACTTAGAGTTAATCCAGTTTTACAAGCTTCTTCTGCTCTATCTTCTACACTACCTTCATGACGTCTAAGTAAACGTGTTGTTAGTAGAATATCAGTATCTACACTATACCCAATAAGCATAAGTAACGCACCAACACTAGCTAC
>SUTP01000090.1 GCA_015062815.1 Methanosphaera stadtmanae
TGCCGTCGTGGCTCAGTAGGTAGAGCGTTCGGCTGTTAACCGATTGGTCGCAGGTTCAAGTCCTGCCGACGGCGTAATTTTATTTTACTATTTTTAGTTTAGATAATATTTTAATTCAAATTTATGACGATTAATTATTCTAGTTGATGAATAAACATCTTTTGTGAATTTTGTACGTGTATCTATCAGGATTATTTCTTCATTTGTGATGTCACTAAATTTATAGTTATGTTTGTTTTCATATGAGATAATTGAATTGATTATTTCCAGATTCTTATTTATTATTTTTGTATTATTATTGTCTAAAGCTGAGCTTAAAGAGTATAATATTGATTTTCCATCAGCTATTGGTTTATTTATTAATAGGTCTAGTTTACGGTTAGGTGTATTATAATTTTCTTTTTCATTAGCTAACTCTTGTCTTTTTCTAACAAAAAATACCAGTATCATTGTATCGATGATAACTACTATTAATGCCAATAATACATCATATCTGATAAATAGGTTCCAGTCCATAATCCCACGTATTACCTTTTTAAAAATTATTAATACTATATTTGTATTTAATAATATATATTATTTTAGGAGGATTCAGTAGGATAAAAAACAATAAAAATAGTAAAAAACATACCATAATAATAATTTCTAGATTAACTAGACATTAAATAATAAAATTATCAGGTATTACCCATGAATGAAATAAATAAACCAAAACTCACCAATAAAATGAGAACTATCATATTCTTAGTATTTCTTATAGGTTTATTCATATCAGGTTTAAATGCAGGTTTTATAGGTCCAGTATTACCCATAATTGAACAAACACTAAATGTGAATTCAAGATTATCCTCATGGGTATATACAACATATTTATTACTATTTGTTATAGGTTCACCCATATTAGCAAAAATATCAGAGCATTATGGTAAAAAAAGAGCTTTTACTATTAGTTTAATCTTATTTCTGATAGGAACTGTCTTAATAGTTATTGGCAGATCATCCATTATATGTATAATCATGGGAAGATGTTTCCAAGGTTTTGGTGGTGGAGGAATTCATCCAGTAGCATCAGCATTTGTAGGAGATTATTATCAAGTACAAAAACGTGGAATGTTACTAGGCATAGTTAGTACAATCTTTGGATTATCAACAATATGTGGACCCCTACTGGCATCATTTATCATACCTTACGGATGGGAATGGTTATTTATCCTAAATATTCCAATGATGATTATCCTAATTATATTCAGTAATTATTATATTCCAAACTTTGAAATATCCAGAAAGTTAAACATTGATAAAATAGGAAGTATCCTTTTAATTATTGTTGCAAGCAGTTTATCTATAGGAATAAATCAAATAGATTCAAATAACTTCATTTCAAGCATATGTTCTAAAGAAATACTGTTATTATTCATAGTATTTATAATAACATTGATTATTCTAATAAAAGTTGAAAAAAGAAGCAAAGAACCTATAGTCCCAATACACATGTTTAAAAACAAGGATATTAAAACAGCAACAGAAATAATATTTATATATGGACTTGGTGAAACTATAGAAATCTATATTCCATCATTTACAATTGTTGCAATGAGCTTAAGCTATACTGATGCCAGCTTATTAATGTTACCTTCCCTAATCACGTTTACTTCAGCATCATTACTTGTAGGAAAATTAACAGATAAATATGGTAGTAGACTCCTAATTAAAACAGGTCTAATAAGCTTATTAATTGGTCTAGTAATCATGGTAACATACTCCACTAACATGACATTATTCATAATTGGTGAAGTATTTGAAAGTTATGGACTTTTAACCATAGTAGCATCCCCTATACGATATATTGTATTATGTGAAACTAACTTTGGTGACCGTAACTCTGGACAAGCAATACTTAACATGTCAAATTACATTGCCAGAATCATTGGAGGAGCATTAATAGGAGGACTAATAGCATCATTTTCAGGAACAATAATTGGTTATAAAATATTCTATGTATTTATAATTATTATGGCTATAATAGCATTAATATTAAGTTTTAGACTAAAAAATCATAAAGAACAATTAGAATCAATGTATGAAAATCAAAACAAAAAATAATATATTTAAATAATGGTGAAATAATGGCCAAACTAAATAATCAATGCAGAAAACCACATGGTAAAGAAGGAATAGAAACCATTAAAAACATGAACAAAAATCATGAAAGTATATCTGAATTTGCATTTAAATGCATTAAAATTAACAAAGATGATAAAATCATAGATATTGGTTGTGGTGGTGGAGTAAACATAAAAAAATTCCTTAAAAAAACAAATAATAAAGTGTATGGTTTAGATTACTCTGAACTTTCAGTAAGTGAATCTATTAAAAGAAACCAAGAAGCTGTAAATGAGGGCAGATGTGAAATAATAGAAGCAAATGTTATGGATATACCCCTGGAAGATGAACAATTTAACATAGTATCAGCATTTGAAACAATATACTTCTGGCCAGATTTAAATGTAGCATTCAGAGAAGTTCACAGAATACTTAAAAATAATGGACAATTTCTGATAGCATTAGCAACTGATGGACATCACCCTGATGATCAAAAATGGCTAAATGAAGTGGAAGGTATGAATTTATATACTAAAGAAGATTTAAGTGAATATCTGGAAAATGTTGGATTTAAAAGTTTTTCCATATTTCAACCAGAAAACGAGCATATTCTAGTAATTGTTGCAAAAAAATAAGAATCTGAAAATTAGGATAAAACTTATCCCATTTTTATTTTTTCATGTATTTTAAGAGTTCATTTGAAACTTTAATTATTTCTTTGATTAATAACTACCTGTTTTTCCTCAACAGGGATTTCTTCCTCATGAACTTCCTGTTTTTGATGATTTACACTTTTATGATAAATATTAGTAGTTTTTGGTCGTACAAAATCTGTATTTCTTTGTTCAAACTTATTTTCTAATACATTACTGTTTTGATTTTCCACCATAGCACCTACATGATTATCATTTCTATTTTTCAGATGTTTATACACATAATAAGCTACTATAATAGCTCCTATGACAATAATCACAGAACCATCAACCATAGTAGTTCCAGGAGTTTGTAGGGGTAGTATAAAATTTAAATTCATTATTTTCACCTTCTAAACATAATTAATTAGTAATACTATTAGATTATATAAGAAATGAACTATAATTGCCAATAGAATGTTTTTAGTTTTTAAATAAGGGTATAATTCCATAATTGAACCAAAACCCATGACAAAAATACAATATAATATACTTGAATAACTATTTACATGCATCAATCCAAACAACAATAACGTGGAAAATGTTGCTATTATCAAAGAATGTTTTCTATTATGTTTTGTAAGTCTATAAGAAATAGCCATTATAAATATAAAACTCATTATTTTGAATATTTCTTCACCAATAATCTGTATAAACTCCGTGATAAAAAATATTAAATTCAATGTTATTGTATAAGAATTACCAGAATCAATCATAGCAGATATTCCAAGTAGCATTGATATAATCGTAATTATAAACAGAGTTACAAAAATTCCTATTAAAGCTATTATAACAGTTTTAATATCCCTCATTTTAGGTTTTTTGAAAAGATATCCCCAATTTCCATTAGTAGCTACTAAAAATGGTATCAAAGCAGCTAAACAGAAAATTATCTGTTGTTGATATCCCTGAAAATGTATTGGCAAAAATACAAGTAATATGAATAATATTACTGATAATGCCAGTACAATAGTATTCGTAGAAAAAGATAAATTTTTATAAAAAGGAAAATCTTCTTTTTCTTCAAAATCAAAATATTCATTATTATCCATGATAACTCCCCCATTTCATAATAAACCAATAATTTACTTCTAAAAATACTACCTTCAAATTTAATTAGATACTTTCTCCATCATTAATAGTAACGTTAATACAGTTATGATTTATAACACTGAAAATTACATAAATGGATGTAAATACATAATTAATGATTATATAACTATCAATTAGTTAATCTAATATGAGTTATTCTTTGATTTCGAATATGTTAAAGAAAATATATAAATTTATAGAATTTTGTTAAAATAACTTTTAATAATAGAAATTATAAACTAATTATAAATATATTTAATACAAGTAACGGTGGAGATTATATGAGTTTGTTTCTTCATTTAATATCATTTTCTTTAGAAATGTCAGATAACCTAATCCAATTATCATCTAAAGAAAAAAATGATGAAGGATTTCATAGTTTAACTAATAATATGCGAAAATCCAATGAAAATATAGATATTAAACAAACAATTATTAAAACCAATTTTAAAAACCAAGAATTTATTAAAGATGCCCTTATTCATTATGGCTTAAAACTAAATGAAAATACATCAAATATCACTTCATTTTTAGAAAAAGGAACCGTGACATTTAAAAAGAATCAGGAAGGTACATATGATATAATATTTATAGGTAATCTTGATGAAAACACTATAAATAATTTCAATTCTCAAATTAATGAGGAATATATGAAAATAGTTCAAGAGGATACATATGAAAAAGTCATTGAAAATATTAAAAGTAAGGATATGACCCTTGAAAATGAAGTTGTTACTGATGATGATTCAATAGTACTTACTATCTCAATAAATTAACTGAGGCTTTAAAATGGAAACAAATAGTACTTCATGGAAAATTGTTCATTCATTATGGGTTTTAATTTCATTTATAATATTTTTATATGGTTTTGGAATTATTATAGTGGCTTTGAAATCTAAACAAAGACAATGGTTAATAGAAGGAGTAATTTATCAAATTATTGCATTTTTACCATTTATTTTTATTAATACATCCCTCCAGGATAGTGTTTTTCTTATATTTTTCCTGGCTTGGATAATAGCAATAATAAGATCATTTATGATTAGAGGTAAATATCTCAATATTTTAGCAGCCACAAATAATGAAAAATATATAAGACCTAATCATGATAATATTAAATTTAACAATGATATTAATTATAATAATACTGACAATCACATAACATTTTATACTATTCCAGATAATTCCAGCAATGAAAAAAATAACACTATTACTTTTGGTAATAATACAGACAGTCAATTAACCCCTAAAAATATAACAGAAAATTATTCAATGATAAATATTAATACTGCAACAGCTGATGAAATATCTAATATACCAGGATTTAATCCTTTATATGCTAATCAAATAATTCAAATGAGACAATCAAACAATTATGTGAAATCATTTGATGATTTAGCTCAAAAATTAAATTTAAATAAAAACGAATTAGAACAAATTAAACATTATATTATCATATCTTCTCCTGAAAATAGTTCTTATAGAAGAATTGATATATAAATTTCTATTTTTATTTTTTAAAACATTTACTCCATTATTTCAAGAAAAATATTTACTTAAAAATAAATAAATTCACTATTAACAAGAAGGTTTTTAATATGATTAAATATTGTGGCTATTGTGGATCTAAAATAATACAGGGTACATTCTATTGTGGAAATTGTGGTACTAAAATTATCTCAGATATTGATGAAAACAATAATCAAAACAATAAAAGCCAAGATATACAACATGATTTTGAAAATTATAAGTTTAACTGTCCTCTTTGTAACAAAATAATGACACATACTTATGATGATGGATTTTTAGGAGGTCATAACTATGAATGTTATGACTGTGAACTGAAATTCAGATTAGTTAATGGTAAATTCTCATTACATAAAAGTCCTGAAAATACCCGATTTAATAAACGATATGCCTATGAAATTTACTCTAAAAATGAATGGATGAAAATGGGTAAGGGTGAATTAAATGAAGATGAACTTAATGAAATAAATTCCTATGAGTATCTCTATGATTCACATTACAAATGTCCATATTGTAATTTAAATTTCAAAAAATATCATAAAAAATCATATTTAACAAATTTAGTCATGTATCATTGTAGTAAATGTAAATTAACCTTTGAAAAAAGTGGAAATGAACTTAGATTCATGAATACATCATATCATGAAACACCTTTATGGGAATTTTATCATAAAAAAGCTGATAAAACCAAATGGGAAAATGTTATAGGCAAAAAATTTGAAATATCTATAGAAGAAAATAATAATTATCAAAAAAATGATGATAATTCCAATAATCAGGACATACAAATATTTATGGAAAACTTAGAAAATGAAAACCCATTATTACCACCATTAAACTACAATACATCCTTACTAATGGAGAATGAGAAATTTTTATATCAGCTTCAAAATATTGAATTATTAAAAGGAGAACTTAATACAGAAAATAATGAAGATCGATTTAATAAAGTTATTCCAATAAATACCGATAATTTAGTAATAACAGACAATAGAATATTCTTTGAACAATACCCTGATGAATTAAATATTAGATATAATCAGATAAGTTCTATGGAATATCTTAAACAATCCTTAATTATCAGCATAAAAAATGAAAAGGAATCTCTGATATTAGTAAATATTGATGATAATCAGATTTCGTTTAATATAGGTGACCGCCATTATGATATTGCATTTACACCACATATGTTATTTAATTTAATCAAAGGACAAGTACTTAAAAAGGAATATAAAGATTAATAACCATTTATTTTTTTTAAATGAATCTAACCTAAATTCATTTTCTTGTAATACTGAGTGTTGATGGATTAAATTTATACTCAGAGTACTTGACATAATTATCTTTTTTTGTTGTTTTGTATTACTTTTAGATGGGATGAATTTTTTTATTTTTATTTT
>SUTP01000091.1 GCA_015062815.1 Methanosphaera stadtmanae
CATGCACCTTCATTTACATTTTGTGGTGCTTGTTGTTGAACATTTTCAAAATAATCATCACAAACATTTCTTAAGTTATCCAAACCTTCTTTTAAGAAATCAATTAACATATCTGTATTTGTATTTTCAAATCCATATCCAAATTGTGATGATCCTATTCCACCACTATCATATTCTATACTTGTGTTGGTATCATTTGAACTATCATTTATCATATTCATCATTTTCATATAATTTTTAATTAATTCACGATTATTACTTATACTAAAGTCATAATTTCCATTAGGATAAATTGTAATAATATAATCCGAATTATTTGCTGTTTTAATAGTAATAGTATTTGTTTTATTATCTAATCTGAACTCAAGGTTCCTTTGATCAAAGAAATCAGCTCCAAATAAACTGGCTGCTGATTGTGCTTTTGTGTCCCCTGCTAATCTTAGCACTACACATTCTAAATAGGAACCCATATATCCACTTAAAAATTTATATAATTTTTCGTTTGTTGAATTTTGTCCGGTTATATTAAGACCATAGTCTCCATCATCAATATCAACACGAGTTATTCCATTCATATCTATATTCACTCTCATCTGTGTAGCTTTCATATTAAATGTAGTTATGTTAAGCTTATAAGATAGTACGGTTGTCATAGCATTGTATAAATACATGTGAGTTAGTCCCGTTAAATAGGTTCCATATACTGATTTATAAACGCTTTTGTTATATTTATTGTATTGTTTCAATGTATCATTTATAATATTGTAATCTATTTTCTGATTTGATAATACGTATGTTTGTACACTTTCTAATGTTTTACCATTATTTTTTGTAGCACGAAGATAGTCCTTTATATAATCTTGTTTATAAAAATTATTACTTACAAAATAACAATCAATATAATTTAATGAGGGTAAATACAGCGTAACAATTTCTGTTTGGACTGCATTATTAATTACTGATGTTTTTATTTGTTTTGTTCCAGTTAATTCTTTAATGAAACTTACTTGATTTGTACTACCATATGTGTAATTATAGTATTCTAGTGTGATATTATTGTTTTTTAAGTAAATTAATAATCCGGGAGCCGATAATTTTTTTATTGTTGTTATTGTACATGTTTTTGTCGTGTAATTATAGAAATAATATTTTCCATCTTTTAAATTATTATTTGTACTATTTACTTCTAAATTCAACACGGGTTTTGAATTAATTATTACTTTAGTTTTTTGATAGGGAAATTGCATTGTATAAGTGTAGTTCATTTTATATTTTAATCCCTCATTTCTGGTATATGTATAATATTCTTTTTTATTCGAATAATTATTAAATATTTCATATTCAATTATTGTATTTTCAGTTGTTATAATTTCATTATAGAATCCTAGATATTTCTTTTCATTGTTTATCCATGCATATCTTACTCCTGGCTGATCCATTTCTATCCCTATTTTTTGTGTTCCATCATTATATATATTAGTTAAATTAATTATTTTCACATTTGTAACGGCTCTTGGTGATAATGGTACTTTATAAGTATATACTGGTGAAACATATCCCTCATCTGAAATTGTAAAATATTTTAAAGTTTTTCCTTTGTTTACTAGGATATCCTGATATAAATTTGAATTTAAGTTTATTATTTTACTACTTTTACTTGTTTTAGGATCGGAATTATCTGTAGTGTAATTGATTTTTCGTGTTATCTTATTGAAAGAAAATCCAATCATTTGAGCAGTGTTGTTATTAGTCCATAATGCAGATATTATACCTATACTTGGTGTTATTATTTGTGGTGGTTGATACAATATTATTTCTGATTGTTTATTCTTATAATCAATTAGTATTGCTTTTAGTTTTGTTTTTGTACTAATTTCTAATATTTTTCCTGATGTGTACAGTTTATCATTTTTTGTTGGGGTGCTACCATTTATCGTGTAATAAATTTTTCCTGGTTTGTTTCCTATAATAGTTATGTTTTGACGATTATTCCGTACATCTGTTTTATTTAATACTGTTACATAGGGTGAAAGATTTTGTAATTTGTAATAATATGTTGGACTTTGTTTCTTATTTCTTGTTGTTATTGCAAAAAATTGCAGTAGTGTGTTATTATGTATGGTAAGTGTATTTGAGTATTTTGTGCTTTTGGTTGTTGGTTTAGATCCATTTATTGTGTAATATATTGTGCTTGGTTCTGCTGTTGATATGTTTAATGAATTTTCATAACCATTGCTTGATAGTTTTGTTTTACTTGTTATATGAGGTAATGTGGCTCTAAATACGCCATATGAAAGTACAGGCGTTTTTTCGTTCTTACTGTTTATTGCAAAGAATCTGACCCATGTATTGTTGTAGATTGTAAGAGTTTGTGTGTACTTGTTACTATTTGTTGTTGGAGTAGTACCATTTCTAGTGTAATATATTGTAGCTGCTTGTGATGCTTTAAGAGTTAGGTTGTATTTTCCATTTCCTATACTTTTACTGGTTGCTGTTACTGTAAAGTGGTTCACACTATTTGAAGTTAATGCATTGGATTCTGTTGAATAGTCATTATTGTATAATGCAATTATATTTGTTTTGGTTAATAAATTTCCAGTGTTATATTTATACCTAGCAATTCTAGCATACAAATATACTGAATCATCAAAACTAATGGTAGTACCTTTATAGTTTATATTTTTTGGATTTCTTCCATTAATGTTATAACAGTCTATGATTGAATTGGCTAGATTTAGGTAATCTTGTTTTTTTATGTTTTCACCAGGTTTATTTGTTCC
Organism: Methanosphaera stadtmanae; assembly: GCA_015062815.1. Classification (GTDB taxonomy): domain Archaea; phylum Methanobacteriota; class Methanobacteria; order Methanobacteriales; family Methanobacteriaceae; genus Methanosphaera; species Methanosphaera stadtmanae_B. The sequence continues at coordinate 2,781 of SUTP01000091.1, forward strand.
AGTTGTACTTGTGATATGAGTATAAGTTCCAAGATTAACATTTGCTGTGGAATTTAAAGATTTACATAACAAATATAACATATCATTCATATTCACAATTTTGCCATTGATTCCGACAACTGATGGGAGCCTATGATTTTTCTCTATAAAATTAGCTGTTCTGTTGGCTCCATCAAGAATATTATTGTTTGTAAAAGTTAAAGTGTTTCCTTTTACATTAATATTGGGTGTTGAAATCTTTATTTGATTAATTCTATTTTCGTTTCGATTTCCATTAAGTTTTTTAAATTCTGAACTATCTGAAAAATATTCATCATTTGAAATCGATTCCATATTTTGTATATCATTTTCATTAAATATGTATTGATTATCTGTTTCACTGTAAATGTAATCAGTGGATGCTGTATTATTTTCAATCATGAGGTTATTAGTTGAATCATTATAATCTACTGCAGATACAGTTGAAACAGAAATTATGATTAATAAAATAAATAAAACATTTTTATAAATAATGTTAATAGTATCTATTCTCCTATAAACTTGATAAAAAAAAGTTGTTATATCTTATAACAACATACTCATTTCTGTATTTATGAATATATAAATATTTTGAAAAAAAACAGGATATAAACAAACAATATCAAAAAAAAACACTAATACTATATTAGTAACATTAATCATTAAAATATTTTCCAAAAGAAAAAAATTCAAATGTTATAATAAGTTTAATATTGTAAAGGTAACTAATGCTTTCAATGGCTTTAACTGAAATATCATATTTTCATTAGACTATGTTACTGTGTATTCGTGGTTAGTTCGTTAAAGATTTAAGATAACGAATTAAAATAGACTTTTGAAGAAGTATTAATTACCATATTCACATCTGACACAGTAGAACCCCAACATGATAAGTTATTTATAGAATGGTTTAAAGAACATAATGATGAATTAAAACAAGAATCATTTGCATATGAAAAAAATAATGAATTAATTATTGAAGAACTATAAGTTAATTTGGATGTATGGTACTAAATACATTGAAATATTATATCTGTTAACATATCCTGAAAAATTTGGAATACAAATTAGAAGATTAAAACAATACATAATGGTGATATTAGATGAAGGAATTATACATATTTGATTTTGACGGAACCCTAGTTGACAGTTATCGAGATTCAATTAAATTCTTCAATATAACTCTTGAACAGTTTAATCTTCCAACTTTTGATATGGATGTGGAAGGTTTGGATTATCAGATTTTTAGAGAATTCATTCATGAACAGATTAAAGGAATTGAAGAAGAATTCATGCAGCAATTTGCTCTTAACTATAAAGATAGTCCACAGGTTAATACTTATTTATATGAAGGAGTTTATGAAGTTATAGAAGAACTTCAAAATCGGGGCATAACACTTGCTATATGTTCAAATCGGGAACAGAAAAACTTAGAGGAACTGGTAAAGAATTTTTTTAATGGAATCTCTTTCAAATATATATCAGGCACAGTTAATGAAAAATATTGCAAACCTGATCCACATAGAATCAATGAAATTATTAAAAATGAGAATATAAAAAAAGAAAAGATTTTATATTTCGGTGATAAGGTAGCTGATATAGAAGCTGCTAAAGCTGCAGGAATTGATATGATTCTTGTTACATATGGACAGGGTAATGATGAAGCATATTCTGATTCTTATCCTTTAAAACATATTGATAATGCAAAAGAAATCTTAGAATTCTAAAATATTTTTTTTCACTTATTTTAATTTTTATCCAATATTTTTTCAACTTGATCTTTATGTTCAAATAATACACATCCGCCAATATGTTCATCAGTTAGTATGCCTTCATCTTGGAGAGATTTAAATAATCTTGAATTTAAGGCTTCAATAATTGATGTTTCTTTAACATTAATATCAGAGTAAGGTGAAGCAGGACAGGCTTCAGCATCACCATGAGAATTAATATGGAAAAATCCTCTTCCAGCAGCTAAACATCCACCACTAGTTTTTTCATCACCAGGAAATGACAAGAATAACATATCAGAATACTTTTGACGTAAATGATTAATTTCTTTTGAGAATATTTTTCTTTCTTCGTCTCCTGGAGCTATATTTATTGTATCAGCACTTAATGGAACATATTCAATGAAAAATATTACCTTACAGCCATAATCATGTAATTTATTAATAAAATCATTTGAAATTAATGAAGTTAAATTTATTTTAGTAAAAGTAATTGAAACACCAAAAAATATATTATTTTTTCTCATAAACTCCATTGATTCTACTAACTTGGAATAAACTCCTTTTCCTCTTCTTTTATCCGTGTTTTGTTCGTTACCTTCGATAGATATGATTGGAACTAGATTCCTGTTATCATCAAATAGTTTGAAATATTCATTATTTAGCATAGTTCCATTAGTGAAAATAGGAAATAGAATTTCCGGAAAATCTGTGGCTTTAATAATTACATCTTTTCTAATCAGGGGTTCTCCACCTGCAAGTACTATAAAACTTATACCTATATCTTTAGCTTCTCTGAAAATATCTTCCCATTCATCATCTGTCAGTTGATTTAATGGAGTATTGTCATTGCATGCATTATTAGCTCTTGAGTAACATCCTATACAATGTAGATTACAGCTACTTGTAATACTAGCAATTAGAAAAACTGGAATGTTTATACCTTTTTGATTATATTGTTTTCTCATTTTGGTAGCATTTTTTGCATATTTAGAAAATTTTAACAAAAATAAACTCTCTTTAGGACTTTTTAATGAAGTTTTTACAGCACTTCTAAGAATATTTTCCACCCCATTTTCCAGATATTCCTGTATATTAAAATTATCTTCCATTATTTCACCTTCACTGAATCCAATATGAATTTTGCATGGTCTTCTGTTTCTTTAAAAAATTTATCTATAGCACTTTCAGGAATATCCTCATATTTTGCAAAGAGTTCCAATAGCAAGTAAATTGGGAAACTATAATATTCTTTAGCTAATAATTTTGTATTAGAATCTTCATTAATTATCCCTTTTTCTTTTAAGATAGTGAAAAAATCATTCCAAAAGATTAATGGTTTTACCAATATTTCATTCTGGAAGAATAATCGGATAGTTTCATTGTAATGCATTTGAATAAAGATTAATTTAAATATTTTAATATTTCTTTCTAGTGACAGCATTTTTTTAATTGCTTCTGAACCCTGATGATAAAATAATTCAGGATTCTTCAATAACGTTTCATTATCTGATGATAAAAAAATATTGTCAGTTGTAGGTAAGTTGTCTGGTTCTAATTGATTTGTAAAATATTCAAATATTTCCATTAATATTGCTTCTTTAGAAGAGTAATGACTATATATTGAACTTTTTTTAATTCCAACTTCTTCAGCTATCTTTCTTAGTGAAACAGAATCATATCCTTTTTTAGAGAATAAATCCAAGGATACATCAAATATTTTTTCTTTTGTATTCATTTTACTACCTACCGTTCGTTAGGTATATTTTATTTTTAATAATATATATAATTAATTATAAAAAAGATTAATTAATAAAGAAGTCAATTTTTATTCGTTAAGTTTAATCTTTAACGAACCCTTATTTATTTTCTTTATTTTATTAGTTTAAAATATTTTCCACAATTATTTTTAGAGTATTACTAGGAAAATATTTTATTATTACTAAAATAGGGGTGGTTTCCTAATTACCAATATATTTTGAAACTTATATAATTTTCATCATCATTAATTGTTTGTCTTAACAAGTTTAATTGTTTTTCAATTATTTGATAATATGTTAATTGTTCATCACAATAATTAATCTTATTATGCATTTTATCCATTATACTTTTTATCAGAATACATTTTGATTCTTTTTTAGCACGTTTCTTCTAGGTCCTCTTCTGTGATTTGTTTTCTTTTATTAATGAAAATACTGTTTTAATAGTAA
>SUTP01000092.1 GCA_015062815.1 Methanosphaera stadtmanae
TCTTAGACATCTTTATACACATGCATCAAGGACAGTGTATTGAGTAAGGATATGATTTTAATTAAACTTACTTTTAGGGCGTACTCGAATTATCGTGTACTTACCCACTTTTTCATGAAAATTTTTCCACTTATGAGTGTGAAAAGTATATGATTTTAATTAATCTTACTTTTGGTTACTAAATGATATTTAATGTTTTATAGTATATAAAGTTAGTTATTTAGCACTATTGAGATTATTATTTTTACCTTAAACACATTATTTTTAGAAAAATCATGGATGCATACTATGAAAACATTAATTTTTATCCACGTGTTCAACTCCTCAAATTCGAGAAATTTTTAACGAAAGATTAAAAATCAAGTTCACCCATTTTCCATTTAAAATACATTAAACTTCCCATAATAATTACTGTGCCTCCTCCAACAATTAATATTAAACGAAAAGCACTTGGAGATCCTAAGCCAAAATAAAGATTTTTTTCAAGAAAATCAACAAGAATCATCAATAAAATTAATGATATCATGATTATAGATATTACCTTGAACCATTCTTTATTTCTAAAATATAAACTAAACCATAATGTAATGAATATATCTAATTTTATTAAATCATACATATTCAATCCCAAAGTTAAATTAAAATAATTTAAAATCAAAGACACAATAAAAACAATACCAAATATTATCATATAATTTATAAATTCAATATTATCATTTATTTTCATCTTATCACTATTGACGAACCTGTATAACTCAAATTAATATCAAAATAAATATCATATAAAATTAGACTTGGAGCATTAAAATCCTCAGACCATCATATTTATTCTGTCTTTTTTGCTCGACTATCTCATCAGTTATTCTTCTACCCTGTTTTGAAACCCCAAAGTTTCCAGGCCTATACATAACAATTATTCCACTATTACACAAATTAGAAAATGCTTTTTTATAATTTTTTAAATCTTCGTTGCTTAATTTCTTTTTTAGGGAATGTTCATTAACATTCTTATTAACTGAAATCCTCATTTTACCTAAAATAAATAAAATGTTTTTCTCAGTCTCAGACAATTCCTTAACTATCTCTTTTGGATCATCATCAATGTTTATCATAATGCCTCCAAAACAATCAAAAAATTATTCATCCCCATATTTTTCCAATTCTTTATCAAGCAAATCCCTTAATTGTTTTGCAACAACAGGAGACATTGTAAGCTCTGTTTTCGCAGTTCTAATCATACCTACATTAGGACCATTTAAAATTTCATTGTTTTTTTCAATTTCATCTTTAAATAAAATCAGTCTTATGTCAAATGGTGATGAAGCTATGGCTCCACCAGTAATATAATATTCTGTCAAATCTTCCGGAATAAATAAGTTTAGTTCTCTTTTTTCTTCACTCATTATAACACTTCCTAAAATGTTATTGAAAATTCTAAAGTTGGAGCTTCATCAAACATTGCTTCAATTTCATCATAATTTGAATATTTTTTAACATCCGCAGGATTAAGTTCACTGCTTTCAAAGGATAATTCCTGTTTGTGTGATTGTCTTAAAAATTCATTAGCTTCTATCAACCCTAATGCCAATACTCTTTCATCATTAGAGTTTAACTTGAACCTTTTAGCACCTTTTTTTTCAACTTCTAAAATACCGATTTCCTCTAACTGATTCATATGAATGTAAACTGTCTTTGGTGAAACATCAGCCATTCTGGATATTTCATCAGCAGTTAAAAATGAATCAACATATGTCAATAGCTCTTCCAATATTTTTATCCTTGCATTTTCACCAAATAACTCATTTAATAACATTTCAATTATCTCCTAGATTACCTCAGCTAAAAGGTAATTTATAATTAGGTATTGATACTATAAATATTTTTACTTTTACTTCTAAAAAAATTGTAATTTACTTCCAAAAGTACTTAAACATGAAAAAAATTGCAATTAAAATAAAAATTGAAACTATCAAAAAAAGATAAAAATTTTATGTTTTTCATCAGTTTTATTTTATACTTTTCATCTAATTTTCATTATAAAAAATTAAATTAAAATCTGATTATGAAATGGAAATATAATAATCTTTATTATAGATAATTAAAATATAGTATTTTATAAGTTGTCCACGGAAAAGTGGTAAGTAATCGAAATTCCAATTACTAGCTTTTAGTTACTAAATGTTAGCCCCAAAAATAACCAGTAAATATTACTCTTCAACTGCTCTCTCGCACAAAAGCAAAGTATATAAGAGTGATATAAATGAAAAATATGAGACCTACAAATGAAATCCTAAATGAAATATTCAGAGAACGTAACTCATCAATTAACACACAAAAATCATATGCAAGAAGTGTCAATCAATTCGAGTTATACTTCCAACAACATTTAGGAGAAATATTAATCATTGCAGAAACAGAAGAAGATCAAGGAATACCCTGGAGAAAATCCACACTAAGACAATATCTAATAGAATTCAGAAGCTACCTATATGATAAATACAAATCCAAGACAGCTAAATTATATCTTACATTAATAATATCTATTTTTAGGCATTTTGAATTTGTTATACCAAAATTACCACGTTTTAGTGAGGACATTGAAGTCATACCAATATTACCTGAAGACATTCCAGACAGGGAGATGCTTCAGAAATGTCTTGAAATAGCACCTAAGATTGTTGAAACATTCGCATTATTCACTTCCAGTTCAGGAATGAGCAGGAGAGATGCATTGAATTTGAAAGTGAAAGATTATTTGGAAGCTACTAAAGAATATCATCATAGCAATAATGTTCAGGAAGCTATTAAAGAAATGAATTGGTCTAATGTTGATATTGTTCCTTGTTTTAGGGATTTAACACGTCAAAAAACGGGTTTACCATATTATACATTTTGCAGTCCAGAAGCTGCTAAAAGTTTGAACAATTATTTACTTAGTAGAAGAGTTTTAATCTATGCTGGTGATGGTGAGGTAATTGGATCAAGAGATGTCACGCCTGAAGATGATCTCTTTGATGTGTCATATCAATGGATAGGTGATTTGTTTGATGAAGTAAATCAAAAGTTGGGGCTCGGTAAAGCTGGTAGATATAACAGGTTTACTATTCATATGATGCGTCGTTATCATGCTACTCAGTTGCATGCTGCGGGAATGAGTGAAGATAAGATAAATCTATTGCAAGGTAGAACTCCGAAAAGTGTGATTCATGAGTCATATATTCGTGTAAAAGCAGAGGATTTGAAAGAAGAGTATATTCAAGCATTGCCATATATAGTGGTTACTGAGATTGATAAGGTGCGTACAAAGTTAGATGTTGTTACTGAAAAGAAAGAAGTGTTGGAAAATGAGAATATTGTTTTGAAAAATGAGTTATCTGATATTAAGTCTAGGCAGGATAATCTTGAGAAATTAATCCTGGAAAATATTAGTGAGGAGCGTTTGGGTAAACTTAACAAACTAATATAATATTATGTTTTTGTTGAACACTAATTTTCAAAACACATTGTGTTTCATTTTTTAGTGTTGAACAATAAACTATTATATTGGTTATTTTATTAAACAAATGCTTGTTTAATCTTCTATTTAGTGAATAGAAATATTTATAAACATTATCGAATAAAATAAATACTATACAAAAAAGGAGTATCATACCATGGATAAGGATAAAAAAATAATATTACTACTCATCGCATTACTAGTATGTGTATGTGTTATTGCTACAGTAAGTGCTTCAAAAGCTCCTGAAAGAATCTATGTAAATGAAAGTTATAATTTCACATACTATTCCTTTGATTCAGCACAAGGTAAAGCAAACTATTTTTCAGGTATAGATGCCTATGATGATGCATTTTATTTCCCTTATGAAGCGGAAAGTAAAATGATGGAGTTTAGTCCAATGTTTAATCAAATGTTTATCGCTGGGAATCAGTATGAGTCCGGTGATGATGTAGATATAAATAATATACTTGGACAAAAAATAGGTGGATTGTCTAAAGATAAAGGGACATTTGCTTTTAATGTGCCTGTAGATAAGAACTTCAGTTTCACTTGGACTGGAGGTCATCAGGTTGGTTTAAATGATGATGCAAAAGAGATTAATGCAGTATATGATGCAGACGGTAAATTAATTTGGAAAAAATAAGTAAATAACGTTTTTATTGTAATCGATATGTGGGGTCGTAGAAGTGGCAGCTTCTCACCCACATGCGGTTACATAAAAAATAGATCACCAGAGATGATGAGTATTTTTGTAACCTATGTTAATATTAGGAATAAAAACTATTTAAAACTAACTATTGGTTATTTAAATAGTCCTCAAGGAGAGGTCGTACCATACCATGCATTAGCGATAGCTATATTTAAAAATGGTGTTTTTAATTTCAAAAAAATAATAAAAAAAGATTATTCTGATTTTTCTAATGTTACTTTCGTGCCCTGTTCATCAATAGATACAACCCATTCAACAGTATCTCCTTTTTCTAAATTATACAAATCTCTTATTATTTTTGGAATAGATGTTGATAATGTTCCTCCAGTAGATTGGACTTTAGTTTTATATTTCAATTTCATACCTCCATATATACATTTAATTATATTTATAATAATATATTTAGTAATACTATCATATAAATTTTAGTATATACAAAAGTTTATATATTAAGTTATTCAAAAGTTATACTCAAGGAAGTAAAAATTTGAGTGGCAGCTCAAATTAAACACTTTCAAAAAAATCCAGAGATGATGAAAAATGACAAAGTTTGATGAATATTTAAACAAAATAAAAGTTAACCGTTCTGAGTTAACCCAAGAAGCTGTAGACACGCTCTACCTTGGATACGTCAAACTCCACGAACTCAAAGGAGTTGATCCAGAATGAGCGGAAGATACGAACATATAAGACTACCTCAATTGGAACGCATGTACACTGGAGTAACTCATAAAAGAGAAACTCTTCAGAAAAAAATGGCAGAGGACATGGGTAGAATAGGTTATCATGATATTCTACCTCGCAATTTCAGCATTATTCCTGAAATAAACCAATGCAGCTTACATGACTTAAAACAATTAGAAGAGCTTGATGAAACTTGTTTTGATATATGTTGGGCTATTGAAAAGAAAAAACATGAAGAAAAAGGCACACTTCATATCTATGAGGCTCGTTTTAAATTTTACAGCTTCCGTGATGTGCTTTCTGATGTTGAAATAGACAGGTTTTTTAAGAAACTTCCTGGTATGAATAGTAATACTATCATTCAGGAGCTTATTAAAAACCCTAGGTTCCTGGAAGAGGTGAATCTATGAACAGTGTAGAATCACAAGTGGAACACTTATTCTATAAAGAAGGGATACAGGTTTCCTGTACTGACAGACCATGGTATAATAACCCTTTTGGAGTGCACAGAACATTTTATGGAATGGAAGTTCATAAAAAAGATACTGGTTTTGTAGCAGACCAGTTAACCCGATTAGGTATTCAGTATAATATCCTTGATGGAAGATACAAGAATACTAAAGGGTGTTGGTCTCATAAATCATTTAACTTCATTGAACTTCCAAATCCTGCGGAAGCTTATCAAGCTATTGTTGAAGGAGGGATTATTTTATGAGTATTCTTAAACGTAAAGAGAAACCAGTTCATGATTTACATCCAATAGATGATCCACACAAACATGACAATGAACATTTGGAAGAAATCCTCAAAGGGATTTCTCCTATTATTGTTATTGTAATGGTTTTCATCTTATTAATTTTGCTTAGCATAAGGTTTGGTTTTGCTTTCAGTACTGAAGCAAATGCATGGCAAAGAATGGGGATGATAATATGAGTTCTGATTCAAGAACAATGAATATTCATGAAAAAGCAATGGAAGTAAACATGACTTTATTTGATATGAATATACCAAAATCTGGTTATAACAAACATAAAGACTTCTACTATCATGAATTAGAGGACATGATTGAACCAGTCAGTCAATTATGTTATAAACAACGTGTGGCAATAGAATTTCCCTACTCTGACGATGTTGGAATTTTGAGACTTGTTGATTTAGATAATCCAAAGGAGTATCTTGTCTATAGAATAACGTTTCCTGAATTGATTGTTGAACAGGGAAATCCGAATAATAAATTGATTCAAACATTAGGTGCTAATGTTACTTATTTGCAAAGGTATTTGTTAAAATTAGCATTCCCTGCTCTATCGGATAAAGATAGTGTTGATGCTGATGATAATAATGCTAGCTCCGCTCGTAAGAAAAACACTAAAAAAGAATCTAAAAAGGAACCTGTGAATGTTGATATTCCACAGTTATATGAGGATGCTTTAAAAGAATTGCGTACTGTTAAAGGATTAAATGATTCTGAAATTACAGTTTCTGCTATCAGAAAACATATTTTCAAGAATGGTACGTTTAATCAAACGGAAAGAGATGAAATTGCAAGATATGTTAAAACTACTTGGAGGCTTTCAAAATGAGTTCCTCCAATATTCATATTTTATCAGTAAGTCATTATAGGTTTGGTTTATCTTTCCTGGTGCAAGGTGAAACAGGCGAATATACTGTGGATTGGAATATTTACAAAGGATGGATTTGTGACTGTCCGCATCATCTTTTCAGGCATGCTTACTGCAAGCATATTGCTGCATGTAAAAAGTATGTCCTGGAGCATGGTTTGTTATTGCATGATAAATTATGGTTTGATGATCCAAAAAGTGATATTGTTGTGAATGGTGAA
>SUTP01000093.1 GCA_015062815.1 Methanosphaera stadtmanae
GCAGCAAACTCTTCCTGCTGAGCCAGGTAATCAGACCTCTGCTGATAGTAATCATCAAAGTATGACCTCTGTTCCTTCGTCAAATCACTACTTTCAATATCAAGAATAGGAATTACAGTACCATTCTTATACTTCAGGGTCAGTAGGATATACCTGCCATCATCACGTTGAATGCTACGGGTAATGATAATAGGTTCATTAAACTTAAATGTACCCTTAGTTGCATAAGCAATACTGCGAACACGTTCGGTGGGAACAATAAACGTAGTATTATCCAAAGCATTATTTACATGAGCATAAATAAGACCGATATCACCCTCATAAGTGGTGGTGTTGTGATCATTATACTCAAAAATGAAAGTATCAGGCATAAACTCATGCTCAACTTCCCACTCCTCAACAGCAAAACTGAAAGGAGAAATAACCAACATAACTCCTACCAGTAATATAAGAAAAAATTTTTTCATAAACCATCACCTTAATATCGAATAAATCGAATCACCAATAACTGTTTCTTGGAGTATAAATAACTCCACTACCACCACGACCATAATAATAACTAAACCTTGGTCTATGACTATCCCTAACAGTTTCATAGTCATACAAGTCTTCAACTGCCTCTTCCTGTTCCTGCATCAGGTATTCGGAACGCTGGGTATTATAATCATCAAAATACTTCTTCTGCTCATTAGTCAAATCATTCTTCTCAATACCAAGATATGGGATAACAGTGCCGTTTTTAAACTTGAAACCTGTAGCAACATACATGCCGTCCCATTCTCTTAAGGGGCCATGACAGAAGAGGATAGGCTCACTAAACTTAAACGTACCCTTTGTTGCATAGGCAATGCCACGAACGTATTCAGTAGGAACAAAATAGGAATTGTTATCAAAAGCATTATTCACGTAAGCAACTCGCAAACCACTATCACCCTCATAAGTTGTTGAATTATGATTATTATACTCAAATACAAAATTCACAGGCATAAAATCCTCATAAACAGCATCAACAGCACAAACAGTAGGGATAAACATCAGAGACAATAACACAACAAACAAAACCTTACGCATAAGTCATCCCTTCATTGAGCGAACAATATTAATAACATTAAAAGTCAAGGCCTCGACAGTATTAGCATTGTCAATTAAGGATAGGGTTACCTTCTTATGAAAACCCAAATCAACAGGAAGAGGAGCATGACCATTCTTCCAGATTACAACAAGATAAGACTCATTGTTCTCAACCTTTCTCTTAATCTCATCCAACGACAGACCTTCATGAATAATCTCCAATGAATATTCCTTCTGCCACTTGTCGTTTAGTTTGGCAGCATCCTTATCATAAAACGGATTAAGTTCAACCCTCTCAGATAAAACACCAAGCTTGCCATAAAGGGTAACACGTCTAAACTTGGCAGTAAACCTACCAAATTCATCTGAAAGCTCACAATCCTTATCCTTTAAGTATTCAATAACCACACGGCTACCATTATCAAAGGGAATAACCTCCTTGGAAATGTCACCCTTAACAAGAGACTTTTTAGAATCTGACATCAAATATCACCTACAATATTTTCTTCAAATCATCGATATTTTTCTTGGCTTCAGGAAAATCGAAATTATTTATATTATCTGTGAGTTTATCTAATCTTCTTACTATATCAGCATCTAAAGATTCATCATCTCGTAAAACAATATTCATCAATCTTTTGAAGAATGTGTAAAGGTCAGATGATTCAAATGTTCTGCGAAAATCATTATCCATACAATATTCCATATCCTCTAGAAATTCTTTAAGTTCTGAATTGTTCATATTTCTCACTAATTTTTTTATTCATTTAGTTAATATATTATATGATCTATAATAGTTATATTCGTTGTTACGTAATACAATGATATATTATTCTTATTTAATTATATTTTATGTTTAAAGAAGTCGATTTCTTAAATAGGATATATTTACTTAAAAGTTAATGTTTTTTTTTAAGAATTTACAATGTATATTTTTTTTAAATTTTAATATTACTTTCAGATCAAAAAATTTATAATTAGCTAATTAGAAAAATATGATCTATGCAAATGGATCTTTTTAATAAAACAGTAACAGAAGCAGTACCTTTTATGAAGTGGGTTGGTGGAAAAAGACAGTTAATACCTGAAATTGAAAATATTTTGCCTTCAAATATTAAAAAAACAAGAACTATAAACAGTTATATTGAACCATTTATTGGGGGAGGTGCATTATTTTTCTATTTATTAAGTTACTATGATGTTAAAGAAGCATATATATCTGATATAAATAAAGAATTAATACTCGCGTATAATGTTATTAAGAGAGATCATAGTTCTTTAATAGATAATCTTAAAGGGTTAGAGTCAGAATATCTAAAATTAAATCAAGAAAAACGCAATGACTTTTATTTAGATATTAGAAGTAAATTTAATAAAGATCTGGAATCTTTTGATTTTTCTACATTTGATGAAGAAAGTATTCAAAGAGCTTCTTATACATTATTTATGAATAGAACAGGGTTCAATGGATTGTTCAGGTTTAATAAGAAGGGTGAATTTAATGTTCCACCAGGAAAATATAAAAATCCAAAAATATGTGATGATGAGAATATAACCAATGTACATCATATATTGAAAAATGTTAATATTGTTAATGATTCATATTTAGCTTCGGAAGATTTCATTAATGAAAAGTCTTTAGTATATTTAGATCCACCATATAGGCCTATATCAAAAACATCTAGCTTTACAAGTTATTCTACTGATGAATTTAATGATGATGAACAAATTAAATTAGCTGAATATTTTAAAAGAATTTCGGATAAGGGAGCTTATGTTATATTAAGTAATAGTGATCCACATAATGAAGATGAGATGGATGACTTCTTTGATGATTTATATAAAGATTTTACAATTGATAGAGTTCTTGCTAAACGCAGTATCAATTCAAGAGGGGACAAACGAGGTCCAGTTAATGAATTATTGATTAGAAATTATTAGGTGGTAATAAATGTGTTGTATAAAAAGTTAGGCTTTAATTCAATAGAAGATTACAAAAATGAATTTTTGAATAGTTTATTAGTTACTAACCATAATTTTGATTTCTTTGTTAATTGGGAAAAGATATATGATAACTTGAAAGAAAATTTAACTGAAATAAGTATTTTAAATAGTTTGAATAAGGTCTCTTCTGATGAAGTTGAATCCGAATTTAGAAAAATTATCACTTATTATCCAGAAGTAGTTCCAATTTTACCATCGATACTTGCCATAAGGTTTGAAAAGAAAAAAGAGTTTACTGTTGATATTTTTGATGGAGAATTAAAAAAGTATGATTTTAATGATGAAACATATGACGTAGAAGATGTTGTATATTTTTGTAAACAAACGGGTTTATTAGATCTATTCAATAAAATATCTGATTTATATACTTATTTATTAGGAACAGAGGTAGGTTTAGATACAAATGGGCGAAAAAATAGGAGTGGGACAAGTTTTGAATCTTTTATTGAAAATTTATTAGAAGATCTCTTAAAAGATTATTCAGAATATTCTTTTACTTCTCAAACTTTTGTTGAAAAAATTAATAGGAAAAAACAAGCGGATTTCGTTATTTCAAAAAATGGTAAACAGTTTATAATAATAGAATGTAACTTTTATAATTCCATTGGTAGTAAACCTATAGAAGTTGCTAATGCTTATATAGATCTTCAAAATCAGTTATCTAAAGAAAACTTAATTTTTTTATGGATTACAGATGGTCAAGGATGGACTCGTATGAATAGTACTTTGGTTGAGGTTCTTCCAAGTATTGATTATCTATTAAATTACAATTTATTAAAGAAATATTTAAAAACAATATTAGAATTAGATTAAAAAGATAGAAGAAAGATTCTTTTTTATTTTAATTCTCCTACCCACATATTCAAATCTTCCAGATATGTTAGTGTATACTTGTTTACCAGTTCATTCATTATGATATCCACAGGTATTCCTGTATCTTCAGATATCTTTTCAAAGTATTCTTTTTCCAGTTTTTCAGGTTTAACATGACAGTAGTGTACTATCTGTTCTCTTGGAATTATCTCATCTTCAGTTATTTGTCTTATGATTTCCTGTACTTTGCATGTATTGTTATCGTATTTTATTTTATCGATTCTTTTGTTGAGTTTTTCTATTGATTTTTTGAGTTTTATCATTTCTTTGGTTGTTTTTTCTTCAAGTTTTCTGTTTCCTAATAGTAGTTCAAAATTCTTTGAATCTTCCAATAGTATTATTCCCATTGTTATTATTTCTTCAGGATTATATCCATAGTTTTTGTATTTGTTTATCTTCTCTTTTACGTTTTGATCTATTTTTATAGTCATTTTGACTTTTTTGTTTTCATTCATATTTTTAGCTTCCAATAATTTTTTTGTAATTAATTATTTGTTGGAAGTATCCAAGTTAGTCTAAAATTATAAGTATATTACATTATCAATACTCGAATAGCAATGCAATCTTTTCCAGTTCTTTCCTAATTTTAATGTGTTGTGGACATACTTCTTCACATTTTCCACACTTTACACAGTCTGATGCTTTAGGATGCTCATTTACCAGGTTATCATATACTTTAAATGTATTTTCATCTATCTTTAGGCTTTGTTTATTTTGATTGTATAACTGGAAGTATGTAGATATTGGTATTTTTTGTGTACATTTTTCCTTGCAGTAGTTGCAGTACCTGCAATCTATCCCAGTATTGTTCTGCATTATATCTCTTGCCTTGTTAATTATATGCATCTCTTCAACATTAAGCTTATTAAATTCTTTAACGAATCTAGTGTTTTCTTCAACATCTTTCAAACTGTGCATTCCACTTAGTATCATATCAACATTATCCAGGTTAAATACAAATGATAGTGCCCATTGTGCGGGGCTTCTTTCATCATACTGGTTAAATACTTTCATTACGTTTTCATTAACATTTGCCAGCTTTCCACCCTGTATTGGTTCCATGATAAAGACAGGTTTTTCGTGTTTTAGACATATTTCATAATTTGCCCGTGCCTGTACTCTGATGCTGTTCCAGTCATCGTAGTTAATCTGCAACTGTACGAATTCAATTTCAGGATGTTCGGTCAGAATTTTGTCAAGCACTTCCGGCGTATCATGCAGGCTCATCCCAAGTTTTCTTATCTTTCCTTCTAACTTAAATTCATTCAGGATATTGAATATATCCAAATCCTTACATATTCCCTCATAGTACTTGTTTTCAGGATCATGTACAAGATAGTAGTCAAAGTAGTCTACACCACACCTTTCCAGTTGGGTTTGAAATATTTCATAGGGGTCGTCATCTTTGCTCATTTCATAAACGGGCATTTTGTCTGCAATCAATATCCTATCTCTGGGATATCTTTTTATTACACATTCGCGTAGTGATGTTTCACTTTTTCCTCCTAGATATGAGTATCCTGTATCGAAATAGTTTCCTCCAGATTCAATGTATCTGTCTACCATCTTATTTACTTCATCAAAATCTATGACGGAAGGATTATCCTTTTTATAGGGTAGCCTCATAAATCCGAATCCGAATCTTTTCAGGTCTTTCTGCATTTTCAACACCTCATTGTATTCTGCTATCAATCTTTTCATCATATACCAATGTGTAGAATCCGTTCTGTAATTTGAATATTCGGTCTGAGGATTCAATGTTGAGTTTTTGGTATTCGTTGTCACTGATTATATTGTTTATTCTTTCATATTTTGTATTCAGTATCTGAAGCAGTATTTTAAGCAATTTGATGGAAAAGTTCAGTAGTTCTTCCATTTTATTAGAATCGTATTCAAGACTTTCCTCTAATACCAGTACAAGGTCACTTTCGATTACTGAAAAGATGTCCAGTATCATTGATTCAATGCTTGTATAGTTGAAGAATATGTCCGAGTATTTTTCATTTCCGGTAATGTAAGATGACAGTTCCGGAAAGTACTGTGTTCTGGAGTAGTTTATTATTCCGTATAGATTAATTTTTTGATTAAAATTAGTTTTACTGATTTTCAGATTTTTTTCTAAAATTTCAATGATGCCGTTTAACGTATTTATCTGGTGTATCTTTCTTTCTTCCATATATCTTTTTATATTATTTTTTGGATATTAAATTATTTGAAGGTAAAAATAGTTTAAGATAAAATTGAATGGTTGGGGGGTTAAAGTCAATCAATTACTGCTATTTCCTATTTGAAGAATCTATTCTTCATCATCTTCATTTAAATCATGCAGTATTGTTATGTTTTTGTCTAGGGATGTTAGGCTATTTTCCATTGCCTGATAGAGTTTTTCATCTATTTTGAATTGTTTCATGAAATCTATGTAGGAATATAGTTCCTGTATGTTATATTTAATTAATGTTTCATATTTTTCCTTTTTTGCTTCTTTGGTTGCATATTTTTCTCTGAAGTATTCCAGTCTTTTGGTGATTCTTTCCACTTCTTCGTAACAGAATCCGAATTCCAATGCTACTGCTTCATTGGTAGGATCTTCCAGCATTTTTTCTCGTAAGATTAGTAGTCTTTTGTTTAAGGATTCCTTAACTTTAACCAAATCGTCTTCTTCGGTATAACGATATTCAAATTCGGCTCTTCTTTCTTGTAGTTTCTCTATTAAATGGTGGAGTTCATACATCTACATCACTATTGT
>SUTP01000094.1:0-3328 GCA_015062815.1 Methanosphaera stadtmanae
CAAGCATAACACAAAAATAAAATTAAATTAAATCATAAAATAATAAGGAAAATTGGAGATAAAAAAAATACCATACGACTAAATAATAATGTTGTGTGGTGTTGATTCTCCTTTTTTCGTGTTTTTTTCTTTTTCCCCTTTTATTTTTTTTGAATCTTTTAATTGTTTTATATGTCTTTTTTTTCTTAATTTTTATATTTGATTTGTTTTTTAGGGTTTGAATTTTGATATTTATGGTTTTCTATTTGGTTTCTATTATTTTTAATAGGTAGGATTATAAAATTATTTTTTTACTTTTTGACCATTACTTTATTAATAATGTGATGTTTATATTTATATAAATATGTGATTTAATATAGGTGTCAAAAATGGAACTTAATGATAATAGTAAGAGGAGTGCTAAAAAAACCATTAAGAGGCGTGAATTTAAATTAGAATCTAATGATAAGGATTTGGCTCATGAAATACTTGAAGATATTAAAGCAAGTCCTGATTTAGGTTTGTTAAGGTGTGTTCAGTGTGGTATGTGTACTTCTACTTGTCCTGCATCAAGACATTCCGATTATGATTCAAGAGAAATAATTAAAAGAGTTTTGGATAATGACAGAACATTAATAGATGATGATATTATTTGGAATTGTTTCTATTGTTATAATTGTCATAGTATTTGTCCGGTAGGAAATAGTGTATGTTTAGTAAATCAGATTTTAAGACAAATGGCTATTGATAAAAATAAAGGAAAAAAGGAAATAAAAACATTTATTAGTTTTGCAGATAGTTTTATGGATAAAGGGTTGGGTGTTATTCCTCAGGAATATCGTGTTGAATTATCTAAGGATTATGGTCAGCATTGGGATAATTTACAGGATAATCTTCAAGATGTTCGAGATGAATTGGGATTAGATGATATGAATCTTTTTTCAGAAGCAGAAGATGAAATAGATAAAACTTTAGAGGCAGTTGGATTTAAGAAGAGAGTAAAATCAATAAAAGATTTAGGGGAGTGCGAGTAATGTCTGAAGATTTGTCTAAAGTACCTACTCAAGTACCTTCAAATGATATTGAAATTAAAAAATTTATTCCCACGGAAAATATAACTTTATTTAGAAGTTGTTTGGTATCCTCTGAATATCCGGGTATTGAATCATCAACCAAGTATATTTTTGATAAATTGGGTATAGAATATGTTATTGATAGAAATCAGTCTTGTTGTACTGGTTTAGGCCATTATTATGATATATTTGATGAATTTTCAACAACGGCTCTTGCTGCTAGAAATTTTCATCATGCAATAGAAAATAATCATAAACATTTTGTTCCTATGTGTTCTACTTGTTATGCAATTTTGAAAACTTCTGCAAAGATTTTAAATGAAAAGGATGATGTGCGTGAAGAAATTAACAGAAGATTCAGAGAAAAAGGTTTGGATAATCTTCAATATACAAAGGGAGATATAGATCCTGTTAATGATATTACACATGTATTGGATGTATTGTTTTATGTGAGGGATAAGTTACCTTCACTTAAAAAAGTGGATTTGTCTGGACTTAATATAGCTACGCATCATGGTTGTCATTATTATAAGGTACATTATGATGATTCAATTTGTGATGTGAGAAATCCAAATGTTATAGATGATGTTTGTGAATCTATGGGAGCACCAACTATTGGGTGGTATGATCATAAAAGAAGGCATTGTGGTTGTGGTTTCAGACAAAGATATGCTAATAAAGAGTTATCTATGGAAGCATCCTTTGAAAAATTTGATAGCTTGTATGATAATGATGTGGATTTACTTATTCATATGTGTCCTAATTGTCAGGTTCAATTTGATAGATATCAGCATATTATTTCTAAAAAAACGGGTCATGATTATAAAATGGTTCATTTAAATATTTCACAGGCTGTTGCTTTGTATATGGGTGCTGATCCATATAAAGTATTAGGTATTCAAACACATACTCAACGTGTTGAACCTTTATTGGATAAACTTGGAGTAAAATATGACATTAAGGGGGATAAATTACATGACTGAAGATAATCAAAGAATTGGTGTATTTTTATGTCAATGTGGTGGAAATATCTCTGATGTAATTGACATAAAAAAACTTCAAGAGGAATTAATTAAAGAGGAAGAAGTTGTAACAGTTAAAACCCATGAAAATCTCTGTTCTCTTGAAGGTAAAAAGATAATTAAAGATCAAATATTACGGGAAAATCTTGATCGTGTGGTGATTTCTGCTTGCTCAAAAGTTACTCATGGTGAAACATTTAAGAATTATATTCAGCCATTAAATCCATATTTGTATGAAATGGCTAATGTGCGTGAACAATGTTCTTGGGTAACCGAGGATTCTCAAAAAGCTACAAATAAGGCATTGTCTTTAATTAATTCTTCAATTGAAACTGTTAAATATAATGAACCCTTAGAACAATTACCAGTAAATGTTAAAAATAAGGTATTGGTATTGGGTGCAGGTATATCGGGACTTACTGCTGCTATATCTATAGCTAATCAGGGTAATGAAGTAATTTTGGCTGAAAAAAGAGAAGCTGTGGGTGGGGCTATGGTTCAGGTAGGTAAGGTATTTTCACCTGAAAAACTTACTGAGGATTGTGCTGCATGTTTATTAAATCCAATAATTAATGAAATGATTAATCATAAAAACATAATTTTACTTACTAATACGGTATTAGAACGTTCAGAACGACGTAGTGGTAATTTTGATGTTATATTAAGAAAAAAACCTGATTATGTTGATCCGGATAAATGTACAAGTTGTGGTAAATGTACTGATGTTTGTCCGGCTATTGCTCCTGATGAATGGAATGAAGGTCTTATTCAAAGAAAAGCTATTTCAAAACCATTCCCTCAGGCTGTTCCAAGTATATATACTTTGGATGATGATGTCTGTGTAAAATGTGGTTCTTGTGTGAATGTATGTCCTGTTGATGCAATTAATTTGGAGGCTATTGATGAGATTATTTCATTAAAAGTAGGTTCTATTGTAATTGCAACAGGTCATCAACGTTTTGACACATCTAAAAGACCAGAGTATGGGCATACAAGGTATCCTGATGTATTAAGTCAAATGCAGCTTGCAAGAATTATAGGGGTAAATGGTCCAACTCATGGTAAACTTGTAGTTCCTTCCACGGGTAAAACTCCACGTAGGGTTGTGATGATACAGTGTGTGGGTTCCAGAGATCAAATGCCTGGTGGTCATAAATACTGTTCAAAAGTATGTTGTATGGTTGCAATAAAGAATGCTAAATTGATTTTATCACATTATCCTGAAACTGAAGTAATTATTTGTTATACAGATAT
>SUTP01000094.1:3428-6688 GCA_015062815.1 Methanosphaera stadtmanae
GCTCAAGGACCTAAGGATATTACTGATAGTATAGTACAGGCTAATGCTGCTGCAGTTAAGGTATCTGAACTTGTAAATGGTGGTCTGGAAGTGGAACCATTTATTGCTTCAATCAATGTTAAAAAGTGTATACTTTGTGGAAATTGTGTTGATACTTGTATTTATCAGGCCATAACAAAAAGTAAACATTCTATTCATGTTGATCCGGTATCTTGTACTGGTTGTGGGGATTGTATATTAACTTGTGGTCAAGAAGCAATAAGTATACAAGGACAAAGTGATGATAGATTAGAAGCAAGTATAAAAGGAGTATTAAAAAATAAATCAGATGATGAACAAATTATTATAGCATTTTTAGATGATATTGGTAATGTTTCAGCTAATAATATGGGAATTAACAGGGTGGATTGTCCTGATAGTGTAAGAATAATTAATGTTCCATTTGTTAATCGGGTAAAATACAGGCATATTAAGTATGCATTGACTCATGGAGCTAATGGGGTATTTTTAGGTGAGTATCCGGGTAATTCACAACATGATGAAATACGGGCTTCTGTAGATAAAATGAAAAAGCGTCTAGAAACAGATGGTATTGATCCAAATAGATTAATAGTTCATGGAGTATTTATACCATACTTTAGAGGTTTATCTAATCAATTTAAAGAATTTGATAATTATTTAAAAGTAAATAGTAAATAATCTATTTGCTTATTTTTTTTAGCTGATAATTATGATATCTGAAGAATTATTTATAAATCTGGTTTCTTCTCAGTTAAATAGGGATTTAACTAGGAATATTAATCAAAAAGAGGCTATTTTAGCTCCACTTGATGAAGATCAATTTATAGTGGCTGGTCCTGGTAGTGGTAAAACTACAGTTCTTGTTTTAAAAGTGTTAAAATATATTTTTGTAGATGATATTGAACCTGAAAATATTATTGTAACGACGTTCACGAAAAAGGCAGCTAAAGAATTAAAGGAAAGAATTTTTGTATGGGCTAATAAATTAAGTGAAAATATTGATGTTGAGTTAACTTGTGATTTTAATAAACTTGTTATAGGTACTCTTGACAGTATTGCTGAAGAAATTGTACTAAGTAATAATACAAATGTTGAAATAATTGATAATTTTACTTCATCTGCGATGATGATGCAGGTATTACTTACTGATGAAAGAAATAAGGATAAGAAATTAAAACAATTCTTCAAAAAACTTAAAAATAATCAGGGAAGTTTCACAACATCTGAATTAAATAATCAAATTCAATCAATTAAAGAGAGAATTTGTTATGATATGGTTGATAAATCTAAACTTGAACAGAGAGCTGATAAGGATAAATTAGTCTATACTATTCTAAATGATTATTATAAACAATTAAATGAGCGGTCTGTATTAGATTATTCTTCCCTTGAAATGAATTTTTATGAATTATTATCCTCATCAACAGTACCAAAATTAAATAATATTTCTGTATTGCTTGTTGATGAATATCAGGATACTAATTTTCTTCAGGAACAGATATATTTCAAATTAGCTGAATATGTTAAAAATAATCATGGTAATATAACTGTAGTGGGTGATGATGACCAATCTTTATATCGTTTTAGAGGAGCTACAATAAGTCTATTCACAAATTATGTTGAACGAGTTAATAAACAATTATCCTTAAACCCCAAAACAATTTACTTACAAATTAATTATAGATCTACCAGGAATATTATTAATTTCACAAACAATTTCCTACATCTGGATGAAAAATATTTAAGTTCACGAACTACCAATAAACCATTAATCTTACCTTCTGATGATTCAAGGGAGGGAATGCCTGTTTTTGGCATGTTTAGAAATAACATGGCGGAGTTATCAACAGATTTATCTAATTTAATATATGGACTCAAGACATCTAAAATCAAATCTTTAACTAGAAATGGAGCAGTATATGATTTATCAACAAGAACTAATCCATCAATAGCTATCCTTACTAATTCACCTAAAGAAGAAACAGCATTTAACAATAAAAGATTGCCTTATTATATACGAGAATCATTATTTTATAAAGATGAAAATTTAAGAGTTTTCAATCCTCGAGGACAAAATATTGAATCAACAGAGATTATATCATTAATATGTGGTATGATTCTAATAACTATTGATTCAAAAGGAGTAACTGAAAGTAAACTGGAAAATATTCCACCACATACAAAAAAGATACTCAAATTATGGCGAAAGAAAGCTCAACAATATGTAAACACTGAAGAAATAGAACTAACTCCAATAAATAATAAACTTAACTTATTGGATTTGGTAGATAGCATAACTCAACAATTAGATAATTTAATTCATGATTCTACAGAAAATGAAATATATTCTGAAATAATTGTTGAAACAATTACTCAAACAAGTAATGCAATAACTATGGATAATATTTTATCTGATAAGCAGATTTTTTGGCATATTCTAGTACCTATAGCTACAGGGGCTATTGATGTTGATGATGATAAGTTTGATGTTGAATTAAGGGATAATGTTAATATAATGTCAATTCATCAATCAAAAGGATTGGAATTTGACATAGTGATTGTTGATGTTGGGTCAGATATAACTAATAATCTAAGCAGTAGCTCTTTTAGGAGATTTCCTAAAAATGGTGGATTAACTTATAATATGGAAAAATATCTGGATGAATTTTCAAATATGCAAAAAGATTATCATGAGTCAAAGGGTATTGATGAAGCATTTAATGATTTGATAAGAAGATATTTTGTAGCATTTAGTCGTGCTAAAACAATATTGATTCTTGTTGGATTAAATAATCTTCGCTATGGGTTCAAAGGTGATTTCCAGAATAATATTGAGATACCCAATGTGGCTACAGGCTGGGCTCGTGATAAAAAATGGCACTGGAAAAATTTAGATAATTTAATACATTTATGATAAAATTAGAAATTAATTGTTAGATTAAATAAATAATATTTTATTAAAAATAGTTTTTAAGGTCAAAAAAGAGTTTGAGGTTATCCTCGGTATCTTTTTTGTTTTACTCCTCTTCCTTTTTTGTTTCCTTGTTTTTTGTATCCTGATTTAGGTCTACTTCTTCTGTTTGTTCCTTTAATTTTTGCCATTATTTTCCCTCCTCATAATTTCCTATAATAAACTTTATAATCATTACGATTATTCCTTTAATCTATTGTTGAATAAGTTTTCAACAATTATATATAATTATATCTAAAACCAATAATATATATTTATGGATTTTATG
>SUTP01000024.1 GCA_015062815.1 Methanosphaera stadtmanae
ATTTGAATATTGTTCCATTATTAGTTTTCCAGTGTTTTGTAAACGATTTAAACTATTTTCTGCTTGATTTAATATATCTTCACTAAAATCGATTGGACTTCTGTAGTGAGTGGATAATACAAATAATCTGTATACTTCTGGAGAGTATTGTTTGAGTAATTCTTTAATGGTAATGAAATTACCTAATGATTTACTCATTTTTTCACCACGTACATTTAAAAATCCTGTGTGCATCCAATATTCAACTAATGGTTCTTTACCTGATGCAGCTTCCATTTGTGCTATTTCTGCATCATGATGAGGGAATATTAAATCTAGACCTCCCCCATGTACAGTGTATTGTGGTCCAAAATAGCTTTCTGTTATAGCTGTGTCTTCTATATGCCATCCTGGTCTTCCTTTACCCCATGGAGAATCCCAATATGGTTCTTCATCTTGTTTTTTCCATAATGCAAAGTCTTTAGGATCACGTTTTGTGGAGTCTACTGTGATTCTTACATTTTGTAATTCATCTATGTTCCTATTGGATAATTTTCCGAAGTCTTTGAATTTTGAAACTTCAAAATAAACTCCTGTTGGTGTATCATATGCATAACCTTTATCTATTAGGTCTTGTACCTGATGAATAATTTCATTCATGTGTTCTGTTGCACGAGCATAGAAGTTTACATTGGTTACATTTAAAGTTTCCATATCCTTTAAGTATTCTTTTTCAAATCTTTCGGCTAGTTCTTGAGAATCCACACCTCTTTCTTTAGCTCTGTTTATTATTTTATCATCTATATTGGTTATGTTTTGAAGATAAAATACGCTGTACCCTACATGTTTAAGATATCTTACTATTACATCGAATGCTATGTATGTTCTTGCATGACCTATGTGTGAATAATCATAGACTGTGGGACCGCATACGAATAATTTAATTTTATTATTCTTAACTTTTAATTCCTCTTTTTTTCTAGTCATTGTGCTATATACTTGAATCATGATAAAATACTCCTTTAAATACAATTATCTAAAATATGTACATTACTTATTTATATATCATTTGAACTATAAAATCCTATTTAAAAATTACAATGAATAATTATTAATGAAAAAGAATAACACTTGATTAAAAGAGTGAAAAATTAATATATAAATAATTAATGAATTGAAAAAGCCAAGATTGGGATTTGAACCCAAGTATTATGGTCTGCAGCCACACACCTAGCCGCTCGGTAATCTTGGCATCTAATAAAAATAGTTTTACAATAACAATATTATTTATTTATGAGAAAATATATAAAACTTTTGGATGATAATAGGTTAATTTTCAAAATTATTAATAAAAATATTAATAAAAAATTGAATAATAATGAGTAATACTGGATTAAATATTTTTAATAAAAATAAAAAAAAATATAATTTTAGGTTAATTATACTGAACATTATTTAAAAATGATTAAAAAAATCATCAAAAATAGACAGAGATAAAAATTATCAATTTTGAAAAATAAGAATAAATAATATGATTTAATTATAATAAGTAAATTTACAATAATGACTACTCGAATTAAAAAAAAAAATAACTGTCAAAATTAGTAATTATTAATAAAAAATAAAAAAGAAATAAAATATTAGTTAAAAAATACTTTTAACTTATTCGTAACCTTTGAAAGCTAAACTTATGTCAGATGCTTTTACTGTTTTTCTTCCTGCGTGTTTTGCAAGTTTTACAGCATCTTCAGCGATTTCTGTACCGATTTCTTCAAGCACTTTTGCTAATTCTGCTTTAGCATCATCACTAATTCTGTTAGCACCTGCATTTTTTAATAATCTACCTACAGGAGCAATTGGTAACTCAGCCATATTTTCACCTCCACTATATAATATAATTGTTATAATAGTATTTAAAGCTATTGGAATAAACAATGTTTTTTATAGAAAAATTAGTAAATTTTACTTTGTTCATAGTCTAAATAATAAACAAAATAAAGGTACATATAAAAATAAATGACTAACCCAAATAGTTTAAGTATATAGAGAAAAATAACAAATTAATTTTAATAAACAATAATTCATTGAAAAATTTTTATAAAAAAAGTAAAAAATATGGACAAAATACAATCATATTGTACTTTTGACCATTCCTATTCTTAATGAGTTAAGAATAACTAATAAAGTTAAACCCATATCTCCAAAACCTACTGCTTCCATTAAAGTTATCATACCAAGTATTGCTAAAATTGCAAATACACTTTTTACTGTTGCGGCTGTGATTACATTTTCTTTTATAACACTCATAGTTTTATAACTTAAATCAAATAAATATGGTAATTTTGTAAGATCATCTTGCATTAATGCAACATCTGCTGTTTCAATAGCCACATCAGAACCAACAGCTCCCATTGCTATACCAATATTTGCTCTGGCAAGTGCAGGAGCATCATTTACACCATCACCCACCATTGCAACATCACCGAATTTATTACGAATTGTGTCTAGTACATCCAATTTATCACCAGGTAATAAATCAGAGTATACATAGTCTATTCCTATTTCTTGACCAACAGCATGAGCTGCAATTTTATTATCACCTGTAAGCATTATTGTCTGAACATTTTTATTATGTAATTTTTGGATTACTTCCTTAGTTTCATCCCTTATTTTATCAATAACTGTTATAATAGCAATAACAGAATCTTTGTTTCCGATGAAAACTACTGTTTTTCCGTTACTTGCGTATTTTTCAACAATATCATAAGATACTTCAAAATTACTTCCTTCAATTAGAGATTCATTGGCCGCATAATATTCTGTACCATCAATAAATCCAACTATACCTTTACCTGAAACATTTTTAAAGTTATCAATTTCTTTTATAGGAATATTATTATCATTAGCATAGTTAGTTATAGCTAATCCTATGGGATGACTGGATTTATCTTCAAGTGAAGCAGCTATAGTTACTACTTCATTTTCGGAGTAATTTTCATTTATTATGTTGATATCCACAACTTTTAATTTACCTTCGGTTAAAGTTCCGGTCTTATCAAAAATAACTGTTTTGATATTACGCATTTCTTCAACATAGGAACTTCCCTTGATTAATACTCCTTGTCTGCTTGCAGAAGTAATTGATGAAACCATTGCTATAGGAGTGGATATTACAAAAGCACATGGACAAGATACTACCATTATGGTTAATGCTTTGTATATCCAATCAACTGCATTTTGTGCAAAGAATAATGGTGGAATAATTGCTACAAGAACTGCACCCGTTATAATTAAGGGAGTGTAATAACTTGAAAATTTATCTACAAATGTTTCTGTATCTGATTTGTTTAATTGTGCTTTTTTTACTAAATTAACTATTTTTGAAATTACTGTATCTTTTGATTCTTTGGTTACTTTAATTTCTAAATATCCATCTTCATTTACTGTTCCTGCAAATACTTCATCACCAATATTTTTATTTACAGGAATACTTTCACCGGTGATTGATGCTTGATTAACAGAAGAATTACCTTTTATACATACACCATCCAAAGGTATTTTATCTCCGGGTTTAACTATTACAATATCATTTATATGAACTTCTTCTATGTTTAATGTAAGTTCTGCACCATCTTTTTTGACTATTGCTGTGTCAGGAGCTATTTCAACTAATGATTTTATTGAATGTTGAGCTCTTTGTTCTGCATAATCTTCTAAGAATTCTGATAGGAAATATAAGAATGTTACAGCCGCTGCTTCTTCAGGATGTCCTATTAAAAATGAAGCTATTGCTGCTAATCCTATTAAAAAGGATGTTGTTACTTTATGTTTATAAATTATTGCTTTTATTCCGCCAAGTACAATGTCATAACCTGCTAATACTGTACCTATTAAAAATACTGCAGTTGGATATATGCTTTCTACTCTAAATACATTTTCTAATAGGTAACCGATTACAAATAGTATGGCACTGCCGACAATAATTTGTATGGATTTGTTCTGGATTAATGGTATTCCTTCTTTTATAACTTCTTCATCGTCATCATCATCACAGCAATCGTCACAATTGCATAATTTTACTTCTACATCATCATCACAACAACAATCATCGTCATCACAACAACAATCGTCATTAGAACAACAATCATCCTTATGGTGGTGATGTTCATGAATTTCTGTTACATTATCATTATTGATAAAGGATTGATGTTGAAAATCTTCTAATAACTTTTTATTGTAATGTGTGTTGATTTCACAGTGTTTTTCATTACAATTAGGATTTAAACATATAAAATTGAAATGTTTTGGATTGAAACATTCTTCTTCAACACAATCAGGATCATAACAATGATTTTCTAATGGTGTTTTTGCCATTTTTTACCTCCATAGCTTATTCAAGAACATGCTCTATTCCTATTTTTAATATTTTGATTACGTGGTCATCTGCTAAAGAATATCTGGCTTGTTTACCCTCTTTGATATATTTAACCAAATTTTTGCTTCTTAATATTCTGAGTTGGTGAGAAACTGCTGATTGACTCATATCTAATGCTTCTGCTATGTCACATACACATAAGTCTTCTGTGGTCAGTAAAGACATTATTTTTATTCTTGTGACATTGCCGAACATTTTGAAAGTTTCGGATAATTCTAGATAAGTTTCATCATCTAACATGTTCGATTTTGCGTTTTTTATTGGTTCTTCATGAACTAAATTAATTTCGCATGTATCATTACCAATATTGTAAACTTGTTCTTTATTAGTCATTCTAATCACTTCGACATATGAATGTTTGTTCATATGTACATATAAATGTTTTTATAAAATATTTAAAAAAATAATGGAAAACACATTAAAAAGAATTGAAACTAATAAAAAACATTCTAAAAAGATTTTAAAAAAATAAATGGGGATTAATATAACTATATTAAAATTTTAAACTAATCATAAGCGGAACCAATACCATACAAAACATTACAATTATTGACTTGAATTATAAGTTTCATTAGAATACCCATTACTAGAATTGGATTCATAATTATTAGCAGATTCATTAGTATTAGTTTGATTATCAGTAGTATTATTACTATTTTCAACATCTGCGTTAAAATCATAGTTATCCAATGCATCAATGAAAGCACTTATTTCTTCAGAAATTGTACTGCCATAATAAGAAGCAGCATGATACTCAATTTCCACCATAGGTGAATTTACAATAGGTATTGAAACTGTACTTAAATAAGATACCTGTTCTGGTTTGTAAATACCTATATTAGTCTTATTAGAGATTTTATCAATTATATCCTGAGATATAACTGCTTCTTCAACTGGAGTAAACATGTATGAATTGGAACCTTCAGAACTATGAATATCTATTGTAGCATTATACTTATTATTAATTACATCCTGGACAACAAATTCATTAGCCAAAGTTTCAGATTTTTCATTAAAAGAAAGACCTGAACTATTTGATGATTCTGAAGAGTTTTCAGAGTTTGATGAAGTGACGTTAACTACATAAATATCATAAGAATATTTCAAATTCTGTTTACTTTCCATTGTTGGAATAATAGTATTATTTCTAGCTTCTTCATCAATACCAATAATAAGTGCAATTCTTATATCAGAAGTCTTATTTCCAAAAGAGGAAATCTTACTTACAGTACCCATAGAATTATTACCAATTACAGTTGTTTGACTTGTCTGCGTTTGGTTACTTGTTTCATTTGTTGAGGTATTATTTACTTCTTCTACTTCTGTGGATATGCCACCATTTAATAAGACTGTAGCACCCATAACCAAAATTAATGCAATAATAATACCCAACAAAAGTTTTGATTTATTCATATTTATCACATACTTTTTAAGCAATTTGGTTTTTCAGGATCCATACCAAAATCAACATTTGAAACAATATTTCTCCAATGCGGATTTTCATCAATGAATTTTAGTACATCCATATCCAATAATTCTTCATTCTCAGGATAATTTAATTTAGATACATCATTCATTATTTGATTTGTTTTTAAATTAATTGATCTTGAAATATCAGGATTACTTTCTAAAAATAATTCACGATTTTTCCTATATCCCGGATAATAATAATCCAAAATATCAATTATTAATATGGGAATATAATTCATATGATTTAATAATTCTTCTGAAACCGAACAAATATATTTTTCATCAAAAGATACTCTCATAATTACACCTAACAAAAAAATATTCTTGATTGTGAATTAATTTGTCATACCTATTCGAATGACTATTCTAGTAATCACATTAATAAATATAATGAATTTAGTCATTAAAATAAATCATAAATATTATCTATGTAATATTTATGATAACAATGTATAATAAATATACTTAATTTTTACATCAAATTTAAATGATAAAATAGACTAGTTTTACAAAACGTTTAAAAATTACCAAAATCCATTGAAAACAATTAATAAATAAACCAATTAAAATAACTAAATGAACTCAAAAATAACTAAATATATTAACTTAAAGAAACTAAAAATTAATTAATGTTAATGTATTATTAATTTCTTAAAAAAAAAGAATTTAATAATGAAGATTATTTAAATTTTAAAATTTAATATAATACAAAATTAAAAGAGTGATATAATGACAGGAATTGTTGGATATGGAGCTTATGTTCCCTCTTTCAGAATAAAAGTTGAAGAAATAGCTAAAGTATGGGGAGATGACCCTGTATCCATTTCAAGAGGATTAGTAGTTAATCAAAAATCCGTACCTGGACCTGATGAAGACACAGTGACAATCGCAGTAGAAGCTGCAAGAGATGCTTTAAAAAGAGCTGAAATTGATCCTCAAAAAATAGGCGCAATTTACGTTGGATCAGAATCTCACCCATATGCAGTAAAACCAACAGCAACCATAGTTGCTGATGCAATAAGAGCTGCACCAAATTTAACCGCAGCAGACTTAGAATTTGCTTGTAAAGCAGGAACAGCAGGTATTCAAGCAGCTGTAGGACTAGTAAAATCAGGCATGATTGAATATGGATTAGCAATTGGAGCTGACACATCACAAGGAGCACCCGGAGATGCATTAGAATATACTGCATCTGCTGGAGGAGCTGCATTTATCATAGGTGAAAAAAACACGATTGCTGATATAGAAAAAACATGTAGTTTTACAACAGATACACCTGATTTTTATAGAAGAGAAGGTGAAACATATCCTGCTCATGGTGGTAGATTTACAGGAGAACCAGCATATTTCAAACACGTATTTGGAGCTGCAAATAGAATGTTAGAAGAAACAGGAACTACAGCAGAAGATTATGACTATGCAGTATTCCACCAACCTAATGGAAAATTCTACATAAGAGCAGCAAAAAAATTAGGTTTCACAGAAGAACAATATAAACAAGGTTTACTAACACCAAACATTGGAAATACCTACTCTGGAGCAACACCATTAGGATTAGCTTCAATTCTAGATATAGCAAAACCAGGTGAAAAAATATTTGCAGTATCCTATGGATCCGGAGCTGGAAGTGATGCATTCACATTAACCGTGAATGATAGAATTGAAGAAGTACGTCACAATGCTAAAACATTAGAAGAAGTTCAATCAAACCTTAAACATGTTGACTATGCAACTTATGCCAAATTTAAAGGTAAAATAAAAATGGATTAAGTTGAATAGGAATAAAAGATTATAGGAGGACCAATAATGAGAGACGTTGCAATAGTAGGAGTAGCTCAAACAAAATTTGGAGAACTATGGAATGCATCCTTCAGAGATTTAGTAGTTGAAGCAGGAGTAAATGCCATACAAGATGCAAATATGAGTGGAGACAGTATTGACGCTATGTACATAGGAAATATGTCTGGAGGATTATTTGTAGGACAAGAGCATATAGGAGCTTTAATTGCAGAACATTCAGGATTAGCACCAATACCTGTAACAAGAGTAGAAGCAGCATGTGCATCTGGTGGATTAGCATTACGACAAGCCATTATGGCTGTAGCTTCAGGATTTTATGATAAAGTAGTAGCTGCAGGTGTTGAAAAAATGACAGATGTAGTAGATGCAACACCAGCAATCGCAGCAGCATCTGACCAAGAATGGGAAGCACAACAAGGAGTAACATTCCCATCATTATATGCAATGATGGCAAGACGTCATATGTATGAATATGGAACTACACGTGAACAACTAGCAGCATTTGCAGTACTTGACCATGAAAACGGATCATTAAATCCAAAAGCACAATTCCAAAATAAAATAACAGTAGAAAAAGTTTTAAATTCCACACCAGTTGCTAAACCAATGAACTTACTTGATTGTTCACCAGTATCTGATGGAGCTGCTGCTGTAGTAGTATGTCCAGCAGAAGATGCACACAAATATACAGATACACCAATATATGTTCAAGCATCAACACAAGCATCTGATACTATCGCATTACATAGTAGAAAATCAATAACTACTTTAGAAGCAACAGTTAATGCTTCACGTAAAGCTTATGATATTGCCGGAATTAAACCTAATCAAATAGATGTAGCAGAAGTTCACGATTGTTTCAGTATAAATGGATTACTCGCTATAGAAGATTTAGGATTCTTTGAAAAAGGTAAAGGTGGACAAGCAATAGAAGAAGGACTCATAGCAAGAAATTCTGAAGTATCCGTAAATACATCTGGAGGATTAAAAGCAAGAGGACATCCTCTTGGTGCAACAGGATTAGCACAAGCCGCAGAAGTAACATGGCAATTACGTGGAGATGCTGATAAACGCCAAGTAGATGGTGCGGAAATTGGATTAACACATAATGTCGGTGGAACTGGTGGAACCGTTGCTATTCACATTTTATCCAGAGATCAAAAATTATAAAATAAAATTCTCCACCCTCACAACTTTTTTTAGCAAACAATTTAAAAAAAAAGAATTAATAAGTAGTTATTTCAGAGGACTCTTGACTCTGTGAACCACTAGAACTATCTGATTCTTGATTAGTATTATCTGAACTTTCTGAAGATTCCTGATATGAATTAGTAGAACCACCAGAATATGAATTGGATGAACTACTTGAAGTACTTTGATACGTAGTATTAGAACTACCTGATGTACTAGAATTCGTACTATATTCATTATTTGAAGTACTACTTTCATTATTTGTAACATTCACAGTATTATTTTCAGTCGTATTATTAGTATTATTCATAGTATTATTCATAGTATCATTTTCACTGCTGGTTAACAATCCTGAAATGGATGTTCCAACAACTAAGCCAACTATGATTATTCCAAAAATTATAAGTGATAATTTAATATTCTCTTCCACAGTATCACCTAGTTTTTATAATAGTCAAGAATGTAATGCTAGAAATTCATCACGATATTTATCTAACCGACCCATATATTTACGTATTTCTATGTCATATTCCTCATAAACTTCATCAGATGCTTCCATTTCTGTAGTACATCCATCAAAAAGTAATAATTTGACTTCAAGTAACGTAAAAAATTCTGAAAATAAAGTTATTGCTAAATTTAAGTATTCATCAGAATCATATAAAGGATCATATAATAATAATTCTATCATTTCTTTATTTTCCATGAACAATGGGAATTCATGAGCTATTAATTCATTAGCATATAAATTATCTCCCACTTTATCTAATGAATTTAATAGTAACTCTATAATTTTCATGGCCATTATTGTTGATAAACCTTTTGGAGTAGTATCTTCCATACTCCATAATGTAACTGCAGATACATTTTTTAATGATTCTAAGAGAGATATGCCTATTTTTTTATATTCACTTAAATCTCCAAAGAACAGATCATTGAAATCAAGAACTTTATCCATATAATCACCATTATTATTAACCGTTACATAATCTTTAGTTTATGTTTTGTTAAAAATAAGATAAATAATTAATGATAATAGATTAGAGAGAAAAAAGATGTAATCTATGTGATAATTTCACATAGATTTTCCGAGTTATATAAAATATAACAAATTATTTAATTTAGGTAATTTAAATTTATGAGAGATGTTAAATATGATAATTCATATTTACATTGGAGGCATTCCGCCCATAGCATCCATACCAGGAGCTCCGCCTGCTGCTGCAGCTGCTGCACCTTGACTGGATGAGGAAATTACATCGTCAATTCTTAAAATCATTTCAGCTGCTTCAGCTGCAGATTGAATTGCTTGTTTTTTAACTCTTTGTGGTTCAATAACTCCAGCTTCTTTCATGTCAGCTACTCCACCTTCAAATACATTTAATCCCATGTATACGGAGTCTTCATGTGCTGCTCTTAAATCTACTAAAGAGTCTATACTGTCAAGACCTGCATTTTCAGCAAGTGTTTTAGGAACAATTTCTAATGCTTCTGCAAATGCAGATACTGCTAATTGTTCTCTTCCACTAATGGTTTGAGCATATTCTTTTAATCCTTTAGCTATTGCTATTTCAGGAGCTCCTCCACCTACAACTACTTTACCATCTTCAACTGTTGAACCTACTACACCTATTGCATCTTCTACAGCTCTTTCGATTTCATCAACTACGTGAGATGTTGAACCTCTTAATAATAAGGTTACTGCTTTAGGATCTTTACATTCTTTTACAAAGATCATGTCGTCACCAGATACTTTTTCTTGTGATACTAATCCTGCATCTCCTAAGTCTTCTGCAGTTAAATCTTCAATGTTTGTTACAATTTTTGCATCAGTTGCTTTTGCTAATTTTTCAAGATCTGATTTTTTAACTCTTCTTGCTGCAATTATTCCTGCTTTAGCTAAATAGTGTTGTGCTAAATCATCAATACCTTTTTGACAGAATAATACATTTGTTCCTGCTTCTGCAAGTTGGTCAATCATATTTTTAATCATAGCTTCTTCTTGTTCTATGAATGCTTGCATTTGTGCTGGGTCTGTGATTCTTATTTCAGCATCAACTTCGGTTTCTTTAACTTCTATTGCACTGTTTACTAATGCGATTTTTGCGTTTTCAATAGTGTCAGGCATACCAGGGTGTACTTTTTCTTTGTCAATTATTACACCAGATACTAATTCAGAATCTTCTATAGCTGCACCATCTTTAGATTCGATTTTTATTTGTTCTGCATCTACTTTACCGTTTTCAACTACTTGTTGTACAGCACCTACAATAAGTTCTGCTAAAGGTTCTCTTGCTTTTTCTGTTCCTTTACCAGTCATTGCTGTCATAGCAACTTTCATGAGTGTATCTTTATCTGATATATCAATAGATATTGAGTCTAATATTTCTTGTGCTTTTTCAGCTGCTTGTCTGTAACCTAATGCAATGATTGTTGGGTGAATATCTTGATCTAATAATTCTTCTGATCTTTTTAATAATTCTCCAGCTATGATAACAGCTGTGGTTGTTCCATCCCCTACTTCATCTTCTTGGGTTTTTGCTACTTCCACTAACATTTTAGCTGCAGGATGTTCAATATCCATTTCTTTTAATATGGTTACTCCATCGTTTGTAACTACGATATCGCCTAATCCATCTACAAGCATTTTGTCCATACCTTTAGGACCTAATGTTGTTCTTACTGTATCTGCTAAAACTTTACCAGCTAAAATATTATTTCTTTGTGCATCTCTTCCTAAAGCTCTTGTTGTTCCTTCAGGTAAGATGATTAATGGTTGTTGTTGTGCCATGTTTATACCTCTAAAAATTTTATATTTTATAAATTAAATTAATTTTTTATGTTAAATTTGAAAAGTTTAATCTTTCCATATTAATTTTTATTAATTAAATAATTTCAATCAGTCTATATTCATTAATGAGTTTGATATAATATAAATAGTTTACTATTATTTTTCTGTACTAAATACACTAAAACATGAAACAACTTAAAATAAGTCAAAAAAGAATAATATTAACTAAAAAAGATTAAAAAAAAATAATAAATTATAAATAAAAAAAATAAGAAAAAATAATAAGGAATTACTTTAATTTTACCCAAATTACTTTATCTTCATCTCTTGCACGTTGATAATATCCGCGTTTTTCAAGAGCCTTAAGTGTTTTTGCAAAATTCTCTTTTTCCAATTCTGTGAAACCTAAATCTACAAGATAATCATATAACTCAGTTGCAGTTTTTGCATCAGGTAATAACTGATATATTTGTGATTGGAAACTAGTTAAACCAGATTGTGGTTTAGCTATCATTACATTGAAATAATCTTTATATCTGGATATTTCATCATATTGAGCATCTTTTTGATTGATAACTTCATTCAAATGATTAACTTCCTGATTAGATTTTTCAAGTTTTTCTTCAACAGCATCATATTTTTCTAAATCCGCTTTTAAAGAAGAAATTTCCTGTTCATATTCACTTTTAAGATTAACCTTATCAAGTTCTAATTGACGGACCCGTGGCTGTAATTCTTTTAATTCATCAATTTCAGCATTTTTTTCTTCAATCAATTGTTTATGATTATCAATATCAACATTTTTACGTTCAACAATTTCTTTGAGTTCATCTATTCTTGAACTATTAACACTTAAACTTCTTTCATTATCATTTAAAGTAGCATTAAGTTTTTCGATTTCATCTTCTTTCTTAGTTAAATTTTCAGATAACTCATCCATCTCAATTAATTTCTTATTTGATTCTAAAATATCATTTTTCAAGGACGTGATTAATTTATCTTTATCAGATATTGTTGAGTTTAAATCTTCAAGATCATCATCTTTAAGTTTTAATTTATTTTCAACTCTGTCTAACTGTGTTTTAACTGAAGATATTTCTTCATCTTTTAAATCTAAAATTTCATTTTTATCATTTATAATATCTTTAAGTTCATCAGATTGCTTTTGACTTTCTTGTAAATCTGCTTTTAGTATATCAATATCATTATTTAAAGAAGTAATTGTTTCATTTAACTCTTCAATTTTATATTGTCTTTGAGTAGCAACAGAATTTAATTTAGTGATTTCCTGATTTTTATCTTTGTTTACTTCATTGAGATTTTCCCTTAATTTATATAGCTCATCATCTTTAAATTTAATTTTTTCATCAACTTTTAAAGAATTATCAGATAATTGGTCTTTTAATTGTTTTATTTGTTCAGTTAATCCTTGAGAATTACTTTTAAGAACAACAATTTCATTTTTTAAATCATTTAATTCATTTTCACGTGATTGAAGTAATTTTTTTAACTGAGCAATTTCAATATTCTTCAATTCAATTTTTTGAGGTAATGAAGATAATTTATCGGATTTATCTTGAACATTTTCTTTAAGTTTTGCAATTTGATTTTGAGTATTTTTTCTTAAATCCAAAGAATCCTTTTTTAATTTTTCATAATCAGATTCTTTTTCCTTTATAGAACTTAGCAATGAATCATTTTCTTGTTCTAATTTATTTAATTGAATATTTTTCTCTGAAACTATTTTATTAAGATATTCATTTTCATTTTGTAATTTTTCATTAGTATTTACAAAATCAACTAAACCTAAATTCAATTCATCAATCTGTTTTTTACTTGTTCTGCGTAATTGATTATAATCTAATTTAAGTTTATCATATTCGGCATCTTTATCATATAACTGTTTTTTAGTTTCTTTTAACTCATTACTTAGATCATCAGAAGTGTTTTCAGAACTTTGATAGTTTGCAGAGTCAATTTCTGCTTTTAATTGAGAAATAGTATCATCTTTAGTAGATAATAATTTTTCTAATTCATCAATTTTTACTGCAAACTCCTGTTTGGATGATTCTAAAGATTTTAATGATAAACTTTGTTCAGTTGTTTTTTCTTTATATTCTGATAATTGTGAAGATAAATCTTTATTAAGATTTGATAATGAATCATGTTCCTTTTGTAAAGAATCAAAACGTTCTTTTAATGAATCATGATCCTCAGTCATATCAGATAAATCTTGTTTTAATGAATCATAGTCCTCAGGAATATCACTTGTATTTTTTAAATTTTCTATTTCCTCTTCTTTAGAATTTAAAACTGATTTAAGTTCATTTAATTCCGTGATAGATGTATCTAACTCATTATTTTTGTCATCAAGTGATTTTTTTAATTCTTCCACTTCACTGAGTAATTTTTGTTTTTCTTCATCAGAAACATCTGAAGGTTCATTCACAGAGTCCTTTAATTTGGCGTTTTCTTTTTCTAACTCTGCTAACTTTAGATTAGTTATCTTTGTCTGATCTTGTAAACGTTGAAGTTCTGATTGTGTTTTAATCAATTCATCAGATTTTTTTGTAAAATCTTCAATTAAAGATGTTACAGTTAGATCATCAGATTCTATAGCCGGAACTGATTTTTGTTGAGCTAATTGTTTATTTTCATTTTCTAACTGAGTTATTCTATCTTTTAATTGAGAGATTTTTAATTCATCCACATCTTTTGAACTTGCTTCTTTTTCTAATGTTTGAGTATGAGACTGTAAAGAGTCTATTTCTAATCGTAATTCCTCAATAGTAGCATTGGTATCAGCTAAATCTTTATCTTTTTGTTCTAATTGTTGTTTATAATCTTCAATTAAATCAGCATCCCCATTATTTAGAGATTCTAACTGATCTTTGTATTCTTGAATTTCTTGATTTCTTGTACTAATTTCTTTTGTTAATTGATTTTTTAAATCAGGTATCTGTTTTAATTCTTCTCTTTGTCTATCAATAACTGCTCTTAATTGAATTATTTGTGTATCTGAAGAAGAATTTTTTAAAATATCATTTTCTTCCTTAAGTCTGTCTAACTCAGATTTTAATTCAGAATCATTTTCAGAAATAATTGTTTCTTCTTTTAAATCCTGAATTGCTATACTTTGTTTTTTAATTGTTTCTTTTAAATCATTAATTTGATTTTCATAATCTTTAACTAAATTTTCTTCTTTTAATGAATCAGTTGCTTGAGAAGATTCCTGAACCTTAAATTCTTTAATTTCAAGATCTTTTTCTTTTAATTTAGTATCTTTTTCTTGTAATTCAAGCTCTTGTTCCTTAATTTTTGAGTCTTTCTCTTTGATTTTATCTTTGAGTTCATCAATTTGTGCATGCAAATTAGAATTTGTGTTCTCATTTTGTATTAAAACATTCTTAACTTCTTTATTAGATATGATATCTTTATTTTCTTCTTCTAATTGTTCTTTAAGATTGTTAATTTCTTTGAAACAAGATTTTACTAATTCTCTCAAATCTTCTGATTCTACATCCTTTAAAAACGCCATGGTGATCACTTGATAATATATATATTCAATGATATACTTTAAGTTTTTCTAATCTCTAAAAAATTTTTAAATTTATCTTGATTACTTATGTATTCGCATAAAACTGCTACTAAAATTCCTAATATAAATCCACATATAACATCTGATGGATAATGTACGCCAAAATACATTCTAGATAAACCAACCAATACTGGTATTATAATTGTAAATTTAAAACAATCATATTTTTTACCTAAAATATAACTTATTGCTGCTGCCATGGAAGTATGACCTGATGGAAATGAATAATCCGATTCAACAGCACATACTATTAATGTTGTTAACTGAGTATATGGTCTTGGACGCATAATTAACAATTTAATTAAATGTGTCAGTAAAAAAGTAATTACTACTGTTACAGTTAATAAAACAGCAACTTTTTTACCTTTTTTTCCTCCAAAAACATAAAGAATTATGGCAATAAGTATACCCGTATAAATTAAACCAAAATAAGAAATAATCCAGCCTAAAGAATTAAAAAAGTAATTATGATGTAATGAATTAATTAATTGTAAAAAAAATACGTCATAAGAATATAATGAAAACATTTAAACACCAAAAAATAGTAAAAAAAGGAATTGATAATTATAAGTATAATTTTGAAATCAATTCTGCATTTAATATTGATGCTCCTGCAGCCCCACGTATAGTATTATGGCCTACAAGAGAATATTTAAAACTATTTTCAAATACATCTTCACGTACACGACCAACAGTTACACTCATACCATGTCCATTATCCCTATCCATACGTGGTTGTGGTCTGTCTGGTTCACTTTTAACAATAACTGGCTGTTCTGGTGCAAAAGGTAATTTTTCTTCCTGAGGAATGCCTCTGAATTCTGACATTGCTTTTTCTATATCTTCAACAGTAACATCATCTTCCTCAAATTCAATACATACTGATTCACTGTGTCCATCAATAACACCAACCCTATTACAAGTAGCACTAAGAGGGAAATTAGCTTTATCCACTAATCCACCATTAGCTTTACCTAATAAATGTAATGTTTCAGTTTGCATTTTTTCTTCTTCACTACCAATATAAGGTATTATATTATCTAAAATAGCCATAGACGGAATACCATTATATCCGGCACCACTAACAGCTTGCATTGTAGTAACATTAACTCGTTTAAATGTGAACTTATCAAATAATGGTTTTAATGTTAAAGTTAAAGCAATTGTAGAACAATTTGGATTAGTTACAATAAAACCATCCCATCCATTAACATCTTTTTGAGTTTCAACCATTTCTAAATGTTCTGGGTTAACTTCAGGAATTACTAATGGAATATTTTCTTTCATACGATTAGCACTTGCATTTGAAGCTACAATGAATTTTTCAGCTAATTTTGCTTCTACATCTTCTGCTAATTCTGCAGGTAATGATGAAAATACAAAATCAACATCATCACTTATTTCATTAGGATCTGTGTTGATAATTTTCATATCCCTTACTTCTTCTGGTATTGGAGTAGTTTGATGCCAAGATACTGCATCTTCATATCTTTTACCTTCAGAACGTTTAGATGCTGCTACATTAACAATATTAAAATCTGGAAGAGTAGACAATAATTGTATAAATCTTTGTCCAACCATTCCTGTAGCACCTACTACACAAACATTATTTACCATTTTTACACCAGCTAATTAAGTCCTAATACATCAAACATGTCAGCTATGTTTTTATCTTGTTTAGACATTAAGTAATTCACAGCTCTTATTACACCATTTGCAAAAGCTTGTCTGGTTGATGCTCTATGAGTTACTTCAATTCTTTCTCCATCTCCACAGAACATTACAGTATGATCTCCAACAACATCTCCTCCACGAACAGCATGAATACCTATTTCATCTGCAGGACGTTTTCCAACCATACCTTCTCTACCACAACATGCATTATCATTGAGATTTAATTCAAGATTTTCTGCAATAATTTCAGCTGCACGTTTAGCAGTTCCAGAAGGAGCATCTTGTTTATTATGATGATGAGCTTCAATAATTTCTACATCATATTCATGACCTAATATTTTAGCAACTTCACCAACAAGTTCAAAGAATACATTTACTCCTGTAGCCATGTTAGGTGAAATAACTGCTTTAACATTATTTTCTTTTATTGCATTATGCATGATTTCGGTTTGTTCTTCATTGATTCCTGTAGTACCTACTACAACATTTACACCACAATTTGCTGCAATTTTAACTGTTTCTACCGCTGCTGTTGCAATTGTAAAATCTATTAATACATCAGGTTTTACTTCATTTAATGCTTCTTCAAGTTTTTCAGAACCAATAATTGAAACACCCATAGTACCTAAACCTATGTGTTCACCTAAATCTTTACCTGCTAATGGAGTATTAGGCATTTCTATACCCATTACTACTTCCATATTATCTTGTTTTTGAACGGTTCTAATTATCCTAGAACCCATATTACCCGCACAACCAGTTACTGCTACTCTAATCATTGTACCACTCAATTATATTAAATTATGATTTTTAAGGATTCCTTGTAAGATTTTATCGTTTTCTTCACACATTTCATCAATTGGTAATCTAAGACCACCAACAGGCACATCCATTAAATTTAATGCTCTTTTTGTTGGAGCAGGACTTGCTTCGATAAATAAAACATCCATCATATCAAATAATTCATCAGAAATAACTCTAGCTTCTTCAAAATTACCATCTAATGCAAAATTAACCATTTCAGAAAATCTTGCAGGCATTACATTTGCAATTACACTTATAATACCTTTTGCTCCCTGAGCAATCATAGGTACAGTCAATGAATCATTACCAGATAATACTGTGAATTTATCATAAACATCATTTTTTCTAAGTTCACTGAATAAATTAGCTAATTTATTTAAATCAGGATTAGCTTCTTTCATAGCTACAATATTATCTAATTTTGCTAAATCAACTATTGTATCAACACTTAAATCTACACCAGTTCTTGATGGTACATTATAAGCTATTATAGGTATGTCATTATTATCATTCAATAATTTGAAGTGTTTATACATACCATATTGTTGTGGTTTATTATAGTATGGTGTTATAACTAATGCAGCATCTGCACCAGCATTTTCTGAATATTCAACTAAACTTTGTGCTTCTATTGTAGAATTACTTCCAGCACCAGCAATAGTTGTTACTTTACCATTAGCTTGATCAATTAATATATCAATTACTTTTTGATGTTCTTCATGAGTTAATGTAGCTGATTCACCAGTAGTTCCTGCAGCTAATAATCCATCAACATTACCTTCTATTAAAAAATCAATTAAATTACGGAATTTTTCTTCATCAACATTATTATCTTTATCAAGTGGTGTTACCATAGCAACATGTGTTCCATTCAAATTCATTCTAAAGTCTCCTTAATTAAATTATATGCTTTTTCTCCATCTTCCCAGTTAACAAAAAGTACTACTTCTGTTTGACTAGAAGAAATTTCAACTATATTTATATCATTATCATGCAATGGTTTAGTTACACAAGAAATTATTCCCGGTGTATCTACAAAATCATGGCTTACCATAGAAATCATTGCAATTTCTTGGCCTAAAGAGATAGAACTTAAAGTATCTCCTTTAATAACTAAATCATGTAAACATCTATGAGCAAGGCTAGCTTCTTCTTTTTTGAAGAATAAAGTTAGAGAACTTTCGCCAGTAGATATGCCATATATATTTATATCTAAATCTCTTATTTTTTCAGTAACATCAGCTATAACCCCATGTTTCTGCATCAAATTTTCACCTACAACTGCAAGCAAAGTCAATTTTGATGGTGACATGGTGATAGTCATAACCTTTTCATTTGTAGTATTAGGTCCTATAATATCAGTCCCCCTTACTCTTAAATCTCCATATTCATAACTAATTATTTTAGCTTTAACATCAGGGTCTTTAAATCTTAAAGCATTAGGATGCAATACTTGAGCTCCATAATTAGCCAAATCAATCATTTCTTCAACAGTTATCCTGTCTAATTTCCTTGCATTATTTATCTTACGAGGATCAGTAGACATTACACCTTTTACATCAGTAACAATTATAACTTCATCTGCATTTAAGCAATGACCGATTAAAAATGCTGATACGTCACTTCCACCCCTTCCAAGTGTAGTAACATTACCATCTAGAGTTTTTCCTAAAAATCCACATACCACAGGAATAACACCCTGCATTAACAATTCTCTAATATACTTATTAGTGCGTTTGTATGTTTCATTTTTATCAATTTTTGCTTCCAAATAATTACTATCTGTAATTACAGGCCATTTTTCAGAGAAAGGATCTATATATTCTGCTTTAACACCTAATGATTCTATTGTTGCTGCAAGGATACGTACGCTTAACATTTCACCCATAGATAATATGCCAGCTAACTGTCTTTCAGTAACATTATCTCCTACTGATTCGTTTACTACCTTTATTGATTCGTCTGTTGTCTTATTTATAGCAGAAACAACCACAACTACCTGATTACCCCGCATATATTCATTAACAACTGAATGAGCAGCTTTTTGTATTCTCTCACCATTACCAACAGAGGTACCTCCGTATTTAGCCACAACAATTCCCATAAGTTCACCTTGATTTAAATTAATTTTTTAATATATTATTATGTAGTATATATTTGAACTTACAAGTATTAAA
This sequence comes from Methanosphaera stadtmanae, assembly GCA_015062815.1. Lineage (GTDB taxonomy): Archaea > Methanobacteriota > Methanobacteria > Methanobacteriales > Methanobacteriaceae > Methanosphaera > Methanosphaera stadtmanae_B. The sequence continues at coordinate 19,920 of SUTP01000024.1, forward strand.
ATTTATGCGATTTGATAAAAATTAGATAAAATTACTACAATATTATTAATTTAAATAGATTAATTCAAAATTTAAAAACAAGTCGAAAATAAATACCAAAAATAAGTTAAATTAAAATTAAAATATATAAAAAAAAGATTTTTTTAATTAGATCTATTGATCTAATAAATGAGTTGCATATCCAGCAATTTGATTTCTTAAATGTTTTGTAGACACTGTAGAGTATTCAGCTACAACTCTTTTGTTGTTTTCAAAATCATTATTAAATTTATCACCATGTAATTCTAATAATTCTTTTGCTGTTCTTTTAACAAATGATGTTCTTATATTTCCCATAAACAAACCTCCTAAATAAGTTACTTTAAATATTTTTTTTGTTGTTCTTTATTAATTGTGGCTAATAAATCAAAAATTTCTAAAACTTTAGAAACATCTATATCCTCATCAATTAACAAATTAGTAATTTTATCGTGAATAGCATTTTCTCTAGAAGAATCAAATAAATCCTTATTAAGTGTAATCTTACTCCTGGCTATATCTTCAGCTAAAGAAGTACGCTTAATAATTAAACTAACTATTTCATTATCTATTTCATCAATTTTATTTCTTGAAACTTCTAATAATTTTTTTGCTTCTATTTCATCCATATTATCCCATTATTCAATAACTACGGATCCAATATTATCAGGAGATGTTACAATTAATCTGCCAGGATATTTACTTAATACTTTTTTAATATTAGGCAAATCTTCTTCATCAAATAAAATAGTATATGCCGATCCTGTTCCAGATAAACCTGCAGCTTTGGCTCCTGCTTTTAGTGCATCTATTGATACATTAGTATCAACACATAACGCAGCACAATATAAAAATCCATTTAAAGATAAAGCTTTTTCAATATTTTTATTGACTGCATTTGAGAATGCTATTTCCACAAGTGGTGCTAAAGTTTTCATAGCTTCAACATCAGACTGTGCAGTATATGAAGATTTGTTTGGCATATATATTAATACTTTCTCATATGGCATAGAATAGTCATATAAAATTTTTCTTTCATAATTGTCTGTTATCTTCCACCCACCATAAAAAGATGCTATTGCATCATCAAATGAACCAGTTTTAGTTACACCTACTTCCAAAGAAGCATCAATTGCTAAATTTAATATATCCATATCTGTAATATTAACATCACTTCTAGATAGTTTTGCTTCATCAAGTAATGTTAAAAGTGTTGCATAAACTGCAGAATTAGATGCCGCACTACTACTAGATAAACCAGAGCCAGCAGGTATATCAGATTTAGTTTCTAAATTTAAACATATATTAGACACGTTAAAATCAGGATATTCATTTAATTTATCATAAACTTTTCTAACACATAACTCCATTAATGACATGTCCATGTCCGGATTATCAAGACTAGTACATGTACATTCTATATCCTTATCAGAATGCCTATTTTTAACCGTGACTTCAACTGTAACATACAAACCAATACCAAAAGCAGAACCTTTACCCGTACTTATTGCATTTATTACAGTAGCAGAAGCTGGAGAACGAATTTTAACCATGATATCACTTTATTTTTCTATAAAGATATTATGTTTTTGTTAAGAAATAAATATTATTAAAAATATAAAATATAACATTAGAAAAAATAATGAATAAAGAATTTAAACAAATATTATTAGGAGACTAAAATTATGACAGCACACATAGAAGTTTTCACAACCGAAAATTGTCCTTACTGCCCAATGGCAAAAGATGCAGTTAATGAAGCAAAAAAATCATTTTCTGAAGATGATATCGAAGTAGAATTTATAAACGCCAATGAAGATATTGAAAAAATAAGAAAATACAATATAATGTCTGTACCAGCTATTGTTATTAATGAAGAAGTAGCATTTATTGGTGCACCTGAAACAAGCGATTTAATAGAAAAAATCAAAGAAAAAATATAACTAACCTCCCCTTTTTTTTACGTTTTATATATTATTCTAATTTTAATTCATGACATTCAAGTTTATTTAACACAAATATATTTTACTAGAAATTAATACAGTATTAATCAACTATAATGTGTATTAACTTATTCGAAAAAAATGGAGGATTAAAAATAGAATCTCAAAATTCAAAAGAAAAGTTTGGAATTACTACTGGAAGTGTTGCTACAGCAGCCAGTGTGGCAGCCCTATTGAAAATTATAGATAAATCTCCAGAAGTTGTGACTATTTCTGCTCCAGATACTGAATTAACTGTTGAAATTGAAAATACTGAAATAATAAATCAGAATAAAGCAAGATCAATAGTTAAAAAACCAATGTATAATGATCCTGATGTTACCAGAGGTATTAAAATTATATCAGAAGTTACCTTAACCGATAATTGTGGAGAAGTTGAAATTATTGGTGGAGAAGGAGTTGGAAAAGTAACAAAACCCGGATTACAGATACCTGTTGGTGAAGCTGCAATCAACCCAGTTCCTCGTAAAATGATTAAAACAAATATTTTGAAATATTTACCTGAAGATAAAGGAGTTAAAGTCGAAATTATTATACCTGAAGGTAAAAAAATTGCTCCAAAAACCATGAACAGCCGATTAGGTATTATTGATGGAATTAGTATTTTAGGAACCACAGGTATTGCACGTCCCATGTCACTACAAGCATATAAAGATTCAATGCGTGTACAAATAGATGTTGCAATTAACAATGGTTATTATGACTTATTATATGTTCCCGGAAATATTGGAACAAGAATTGCAAATGAACTTTTTGATATAGAAGAATATGAAATTATTGAAATGAGTAATTTTGTTGGTTTCATGCTAGAAGAAGCACAAAAAACCGAAAAAGTAAAAACAATAACCCTATTTGGACATGCCGGAAAATTAATTAAAATAGCTGCAGGAATTACTAATACCAAACAAAGTGTAGCTGATGCACGAAGAGAAATTATGACTGCCTATGCAGGTTTAGTGGGAGCCAGTACTGAAACATTACGAGAAATATTTGAATCAATTACAACAGAAGATGTAATTAAAATATTGGACACAGAAGGCATAACCATTGAAGTATTTGAATTAATTGCTGAAGAAATTATTAAACTATGCAATCTTAAATATGCTGATATAAAATTCAATGCAGTAATAGTTAAAATGGACGGAACCATACTAACACCTTCACGTATGAAAAACGTGCCATTTAAATTAAAATAGGTGGATAATATGAATATATGTATACTAGGACAATATCCCCCACAAATAGGTGGTATTGCAACTTATACTAAACAAGTTAAAGAATATCTGGAAAGTAAGGGACATAATGTATACATATTAACTTACTCTTCAAACATTAATCGAGACAAAAATGTATATGAAGTAAATGTAATTAACATCCCCATCCTTAGAGGTATCAGTTTTATTTTCAGAGCTAAAAAAATTCTTAAAAAGATTATCCATGAACATGATATTGATATTGTTCACTCTAATTATATTATACCTCCAGGACTTGTATCAAGTCTTGTGAAAGAAGATAACGTGAAATCTGTTACAACAGTTCATGGTTCTGATATTAATATTTTACCAAATAATAAACTTCTAAGACCTATAATTAAATATGTATTAAAAAATATGGATGAAGTATATTTTGTTAGTGAAGAGTTATATAAAAAAGCTTTAGATTTAAATATCCCCAATTTAAAAGAAAAATCAGTGATAACTCCAAATAAAGTTAATATTAATAAATTTAAACCTATTGATGAAGACAAGAAAACATTAAAAGATAAATACTCAGAACCTATTGTAATATTCATAGGAAATCTTGTAGAACAAAAGGGATTAAAATATTTGCTTGAAGCTAAAAAAATATCAAAAAGCAAATACACCTTATTAATATATGGAGATGGTCCTAAAAAAGAGGAACTTGAAAAATATATTTTAGAAAATAAGTTAACTAACACATACTTAATGGGTAAAACCAGTACACCTGAAAAAATAATACCTGAATCAGACATTATGATTCTCCCATCAATTTCAGAAGGAGCAAGTATTGTAGCTTTAGAAAGTATGTCCTGTGAAAAACCATTAATATCCACTGATACGGGTAATATTTCCAAAGTTATAACAAATAATGAAAATGGTATCATTGTACCTGTTAAAAACCCCGAAAAATTAAGAAATGCAATAGATAATCTAGTTTCTAAACCAGAACTGCGAAAAAAAATAGGTAAATCTGCACGTGAGTTAATTGTTAAAAAATATTCCAAAATTGAGATTCCATACTTGAATGAACAATAAATAATAATTTTTTGTTACAT
>SUTP01000095.1 GCA_015062815.1 Methanosphaera stadtmanae
ACAGCTCCTACTAATCTATTACCAAGTACCATATCTCCACCAACACGTAATGTACTTCCTGATACCAAGGGAACACCTGTAAGTTCAGATACTGCACATATACCTGCTGTATAATCAAATAGTTTACCTATATCTCCATCATCAGATAAATGAATATCACTTATTAATGCAACAGGATTTGCTCCCATAACACATACATCTCTAAGAGTTGCACGGGCAGTATGAAAACCTGCAAGAAATGGATAATTACTTAAACGTGAATGAATACCATCAATGGCTGTTGTAATATAATAAGTATCATCTACTTTTACAACACCACCATCATCCTGATTTGTAGGATTAACTATGGAATCAGTTTTGGTATTTTTAATTATATCAGCAATTTTTCCATGAACATAAAAATCACCTTGTCCCCGTGATCCTACTCCAAACTCGCCCATATGGATATTTGATTTTGGATAAGTTAGCAAATCCTCAAATTCATTTTTATCAAGATTTTCTATTGTTTCTACTTCATCATAAACAGTTTCACTGAATAGTTGGGCAGTTTTTTCATCAATATTTTTATAGTATTGTATAATTGATTTAAGTGTTTCCAGTGTTTCGGTTTTATTTTTACCTTTTTGCATATTTGTTCTAACAAAATCTTCTATGTCCATATTATCACTGATATTTTTAATAAATATAGTATATGTTTAATAGTATACATAATTATTTATAAAATATTTTCAAATTATTTGGATTTTTATGAAAAAAATATAAAAATTATAAAAATTAATTAAAAAAAGTAATATAAGAAAATTATTTTGTTTGTTCAACAAATTTTTTGAGAATATTAAGACCTGCCTGTCCACTTTTTTCAGGATGGAACTGTAATGCATGAATATTTTCCTGCCCAATTGCCACAGGTACTCTGCTACCATAATCTGTGTAAGCAGTTATGATATTTTTATCTTCAGGTTCAATATAATAAGAGTGTACAAAATACATGTATTCATTTTCAGCTTCACTTAGTAATGTTGTATTATTTTTGTCGGTATTGTTTACTGTAATTTGATTCCATCCCATATGTGGAATTTTATATTCTGGAGGTAACTCAAATCTTTTAACATTACCTTTAAATAGATTCAATCCATTAACATTTGGACTTTCTTCGCTTTCACTAAATAATACTTGTAATCCGAGACATATTCCAAGGAGGGGTTTTCCTTCATCAACATGTGAATAAATGATATCCTTATAATTGGATAAATTATTCATAATGGCTCCAAAAGCACCTACTCCTGGTAGAATAAGTGCATCTGATTCTTTTAATATTTTTGATTCAGATGAAATATTAACATCCGTGCCTATTTTATGAAAACCATTGTATATACTTCTTATATTTCCACTACCATAGTCAATAATTGTTATATCACTAATATGTAACACTCTCCGAAAAAAAATTTATTTTAAAAAAAAGGAATTATAAAAAAAAATAGTTTAGAAAAATACTTATCTGTCACCGGATGGTGTTTTTGATGAGTAATAATCTTTTACTCTTATAGTATCATCTAAATGTGGTGTTGAAACTTCATGTAATATCGTGTTTTCTGTTGCTACAATTGAATGAACTCTTCCAGGTTCTATTCTAATAGTATCTTTTTTACCGAAATATTCATTTGTATCTTCGAATTTAATGTATCCTTTACCACTTACAATGTACATGGTTTCATCTTTATTTTCATGGTAGTGGTAACTGGTCTGATAGCCTTCTTTTAAGAATAATTCTTTAGTTAAATATTTGTCTGTGTAAATAAGTACTTTTTCATAACCCCATGGTTTATCTTCTCTTGAAGCATATTCCTTTTGTACTTGTTCAAGTTCTTTACTTGTATCCACAGCCATCCAGAATAAACCATTTTCTTTGTAGTATCCTAGTTTTTTATCTTTTGCAAGTTCAGGGAAAATGGTTTTTTCAATATCTCCTGTTTTATAACTTCCGAAATCTATTTTTCCTTTACAGAAGTATATTCCACCATTAATGTAATAATCAAGTAATGGCTTTTCTTTAAATGATACAATATTTGCTCCACTTAAATCTACAATTCCATATGGGGATGTCATCTGAGTTATGAATATAGTCACATCAAATGGTGATTTTTCTCCATCTTCAACCATTTTTTTAATATTTAAGTCTGCAACAACATCTCCATTTCTGATAACACATTGCACATCATCTTCTAATTGTTCCATACCTAATCTAATAGCATTTAATGTTCCTAATGGTTGGTCTTCTTTAACATATTCAACTTCAACGCCCATGTAATTATCGTGGTATCTTTCTTCTATTTTTTCTCCAAGAAAACCTGTTAAAAGAATTACTTTGTCAATTCCTGCACTTTTGAAGTCAAATATTTGTTTATCTAGTATTGTGTAATCTTCTTTTAATTCTACTAATGGTTTTGGTATAGTTTCTGTTATAGGTCTGAGTCTTTTACCAAATCCACCGCAAAGAATCATTCCTACGGTCTTGTTCATTAGAATCACGTCGCATGTTTTTATTTATATTTTATAAAGTTCATAATAATTATAATTTTATTACTTGTATATATGTTATCTTTTTTATAATAATTATATTTTTTAGAGTATAATGGTGAATAGACAAAATTATTTTTAATAGATATTGAAATCTTTAAATGATGAAAATCTTTAATTAGAGTGGGTATTGGCCTTCTGTTTCTTTTTTATGTTTAAGCCAGGTTTTTAACATGGGATCATTTAAAGAATAATTTTTGTCATGATTATATTTGATTATTGCTTTATTATTTAATGATTCGATGTATTTGGTTAATGTGGATTTAGAATATTTTGTTTTGTCAAGTAATTTATTCCATGTTAAATTATCATTATCCGTTAATAACTTTACTATGGTCTTTTCGTATTCATTTAGATTTCCCCAGATATATAACCACATAATCACTATTTGATCCATTTTTAATAAGAAATTTTCTTTAATCATTTCTTCATTATATATTTTTCCTGAATCAAGAACATTGCAGAACGTGTTTATATATGCAGGAATGCCTCTTGTACATGTATAAAATCTCTCAAAGCCGTCTGATGTGAAATTTAAATCAGTAGCTTTGTCTTCTAAATATTTTTTTGTTTCTTCTTTTGAGAATGCTTCGATATTAATTTGTATCATACGTCCTCCAAAAGCACCTGTTTGGCCATTTATGGTTTCTATGATTTCAGCTGTTTTGCTTACTGATCCTGTGAATATATAACAGATGTTTGATTGGTCTTGTATATAACTTCTGAAAAGCCAGAAAAATGCTTCAGGATTTTCCACATGTTTTAAAAATTGAAATTCATCAAAAACTATTATAAATCCATTTATTTCTTCATTTGAATCTACAATTTGTTGTGGAAGTTGCAAGACAAATTTACTTAAACTTTTATAATTATCTTTAATTTTAGGGATTGGTATATCAAAGATGCTGCTTGCATCTGTAAATTCATAATCATGTAAGGTCAGGTTTTTTCCAAACATTTTTATATTTTCTTCAAATTTTTTAAATAGGGATTGTTTTTTTTGTAGAGCAATATGTATTTGTAATAGTATTTCTTTTAATACTTCTTCTTCTGTAACTTTTTTGTTTGTCGAATAGATTTTAGATATATCTATAAATAGGGTTAATGTTTTTTCATCACTATCCTGTAATATTTTTTTCAATAGAAAAGTTTTTCCTACTCCTCTATTTCCTGTGATTAATATTTGATTTGGTAAATCTTCGTATATGCTGTTTATTTGAAGATTGATTTTTTTAATATCATTTGTACGGTTAAAAAAATATTTATCAATGTTTTTTGGTACTGTTGTAGGCATCATATTAAAAACCTCTGGATATATTTATATATTTACTATTATTTATAAAAACTAGTTTTTTAATAAATACTGGTTCTTATATTTTTAAAATTTTATATAATAAAAATAGTTAAAACTAGTTTGTTAAAAAAAACTAGTTCTATTTATATTATAATTTTATAATTTTAAAAAATTAAAAACCAGTTTGAAAAATAATACTAGTTCAAATAAATACCATGCTATTGTCTGATGCATTAAGCCACATAATTAAAGATATTTTACAATACGTACAACTAAAAATCAATCAAATAAACTACATGAAAAATTTCTTGAACACAAAAACATAACAACAGTGCTGGTATAATAAAAAGAGATAGTGGATAGGTTTAAATAAAAAAGATAAAAGATTATTCGAGTTGTTTACTTACTCTTTCATAATCTTCAAGGTTATGGAATGATTTAGTAGCATCTACTCCTATTTTTGTGGTAGTACCATCTATTTCTGCAACAGGATCAAGTGAAGATCCCCGAGCTTTAGGTATTATTATTATGTCATCGTCTCCTTTGACTCTGGTTGCAATAGCATATTCAACATCAACAGGATCAAATATATCAATATCTTCATCAACTATAACACAATGTTTGAGTGATGGGTGTGCAGATAATGTAGCCATAAGTACATTTTTAGCATCACCTTCTGTCTGTTTCTTAATAGATACTACAGCATGTAGCCAACAGCATCCACCTTCAGTAAGAACTACATTTTGTACTGTTGGAAGAGTATTTTTTACACTATTATATATTCTTGGTTCTTGAGGTAATCCCTGTAAGAGTTTATGTTCATTACCTGCTGGTAAAATTGCATGGTAATATGGATTTTCTTTATAATGCATTCTGCTTAATTTAATAATAGGTTCTTCTCTCACCTTATCATAAGTATCTGTCAAATCAACAAATGGACCTTCAGTTTTACGTTCATTAGGTAAAATTTTACCTTCAAGAATAATCTCAGCTTCAGGTGCTTCAATGTCCACAGTTTCACATTTAACAAGAGTCATATTACCTTTTTTAAATGTATTGGCTACTTCAAGTTCATTTTCAGTTATAGGGATGGAGGTTGTACTTGCAAGTAATGTTGAAGGACTAAGACCAATTGCTATAGCTATGTCTAAGGGTTTACCTAACTCTTCAGCTTTTTTATAGTATGTATATAATTGTCTTGGAACTATACGTATACCTAATTCATCTTTATCATTCACAAGCATTCGATGAATGGATGCATTAGTATCTCCAGTTTCGGGATCTTTTGCTATTACAACACCTGCTGTAATATATTTTCCCTTATCCTTAGGATAATATTTGATTATAGGTATTTTACTTAAATCAGCATCTTCATTGTTGGCATATACATCGTTAATATTTTTTATATCAGTAATTTTTGTAGGATTAGCAGTTGCATTAATGATATTTTCAGTAATTTTATCAACTGTTGTATCAATAGATTTTGCAATTTTATCTCTGGTATTACAGATACCTGTTATAATATTCATTTGTGAATCTTTAACATTTGTAAATACAAGAGTATCCTTCGGATGTTTTTTCATAATGGATGTAATTTCATATTCGGTTGAAACTTCATCATTAATTTCAATAATTTCCTCACTTATTTCATCAATTAAACGTGGCATGTTATCAATTCCTTATTCATAATAAATGTTTCTATGTAATGTTTTCATGTAATTATTTAAAGCTTCTTTTGTTTCTTCATGATATGCGGATAATATTCTTCCAATAAATAATGCAGCATTTTCTCCGGCATCAATACCAAATGTTGCTGTAGGAACACCTGGTGGCATTTCAACCATACTAAGTAATGAATCAATTCCTTTTAAATTAGTACTACATGGAACACCAATAACTGGTTTTGTAGTATGTGAAACAATAGCTCCAGATAATACTGAAGATAAATTTGTAACAGCAATAAAGAAATCAACTTGATTATCAGCATCTTTCATATATTTTTCTAATTTATCAGGACTTCTGGTTGGTGAAATAACTTTATATTCAGAGTTTATACCAAGTCTATCCAGTGTCTGTGTAATCTCATGAACTATTCTCATATTACTATAATTTTCAGAAATTATAAGAACTTTGGTATCATCTTCCAAATTAAGTTTTTTGTCTATTTGAGGTCTTTGGTGTTCATTTCTGGGATTTTTAGTATAGAAACTTGTACCTATTTTTTCAATTAATTCTTTTTCATCATTTTCCATTTTAATATTGTATGCTTCCCGTTTGTCCTTGAGTGCTTGTTTTAATCTTTCATCATCATATGCAATTATTTGGCAGCTAAGCCATGCCGCATTATCTCCTCTGTCAATTCCCATTGTAGCAATAGGAGTACCTAATTGCATTTCAGTACAGGATAACAATGAATCAAGACCTTCAATTTTTCCATTTACAGGAACTCCAATAACTGGTTTATCAGTATATGCAGCTAAAACTCCTGGAAGATGTGCTGCTAAACCAGCAATTGCAATAAATACTTCTATTCCATCAGTACAATTTGTCATTATGTCTTTAACTCTTCCATGAGTTCTGTGAGCTGAAGCAACTCTGATGTCATAAGGAACTTCCATTTCTTCTAATACTTTAACAGCTTTATCTGCTATTTTATAGTCAGAACCACTTCCTAAAATTAACATTACTTTTGCTTGAATATAAAATCCTCCATTAAATTCAACTATTAATATATTTGTTTTTTCATTCTTATTTTTTTTATTGTAT
>SUTP01000096.1 GCA_015062815.1 Methanosphaera stadtmanae
TTATATATACCAGAGGTTACAAATCATTATGTAACGTGGTATATATAGTAGGCATCTTGTCAATTTATAATAGCCTAGAATATCCACTGTTTTAACATGTTTTCATGTTTTGTTAAGTTGTTAATGAAAACAATGTTATAATACAACAAATGTATCTTAAAAAAGACACAAATGTTGGCATATGTAGTACTATTATTAGTACTACTATGTCTAACATAGTAATCACCTCCATAAAAGATTCATGGAAGAGATAAAATAAGCTTCCATGCATTGTTCAACTACTGGGTCATATTTAAGAGTGGAAAACTTGGCTATTTTTATTACATGACACAGATGCCATTTTATAATATAAAAAAAATATTTTAATAGGAAAATGAGTATATTCATTTTTTCCTAAAAAAAATTTTTTTATTCTAACAAAACACTACTTTCCCAGATAGATGCCTCTTTTAGAATAATGGTTTAATTAACCACTAATTATAATATCTAATTTTTATTTTTATAAACTTTCAGCTTTATTTAAGTAATTTAAACGATTTAAAAACATTTTTTTTTAAAAGTTGTTCGTTATAAATTAAAGAAAAAAAATGATAATAATCCAACAACCAGAATCTTTCCATATTATAACATGAAGGGGTTCAAAAAGAGAATTAGGATTTAAAATTTATATAAATATGTGTTCGATGAAAGGTTAATCTAATCATTAATTGTACTATTATCAGGCATTGTCATACAATCTATGTTAGTACTAAAATCGATTTTTCAATGCTTTCTGGAAGTAATATTTCTATAACCTTATACTTTTATTTAATGGGAAACAAATATACAATATAATATTAGGTTTCATTTTTTATTTGACTATTATTTTTTTTTTAGTCAATATACTATCCAATTTTTATTTTTTTGGATGTGAAGCTTGATAATAATTATAATAAATGTGGTTAAAATGAAGATGTTATTTAGAATTTTTATTAAATCTCAGTGGAAGAAAATTGTTCCGCTCATCTTTTTCCAATTTATTGCAACATCGGCTCAGTTCTATGGGATTTATATTGTTGGTAAATTGTTTAATTTAGCCTTAAAAGGAAAAGATTTAGAATTTCTGGGTTATTATGAACTGATTATGATATTGGCAACTATAGTAACTATTCTGGCCATGTTGGCAGTTTATGCTATTGCAGTAAAGATAGCATCATCTAGTGCATATAATATTCGAAAAAGAATGTTTCATATATATGCTAATGCACCTATTGGGGAACTTCATAAGTTTAGAAGTACTAGTTTGATTAGTCATGTGACTAGAGAAGTGTATAATCTTAGGAACTTTGTATTTAATGTTCTTGCTTATGTATCTATTATTCCTTTTGTGTTTTTAGTATTATTCATGGATATTAGTTATATGAGTTCTTTTATGGGATATGTATATCTGATTTTATTGGCAATAATTTTGGTCATTGTTTATAAATTCTTAAGGTATTCATGTGATAAGTATTTTTGTCTTAAAAGAACTTTTGCTGCTATTAATTACTTATTTAAACAGGGAGCATTATTGATTGATAATATACGGTTGAATAATAAACAACAATATGAAAAAGAAACATTTAGGGATGCTATAGTAACATCACATTATGCTAGTTTGGATTATTATAAAAAAACAAGATATTTCTATCCGTTATTTTTGATAATATTTAATTTGTTCATAGTGTTGATGGTGCTCTTCGCTAGTCAGGAAGTAATATCAGTTAAAATGGATATAGTTGATTTAGTAATCTTTTTCCAGTTTTTACTGTTTACTTTAACAAGTATAAACTTGTTGCCTGGAATATTTAGTTCTTTATCAGTGGCAAATGGTACAGCAAAAAGAATTGAACAGGTATTAGCTATTGAATATACATTAGAAGAAGATTATGAATTTAAAAACAATAATGATCCAAATATTATTGAATTTAATGATGTGAGCTTCAAATATAAAACAGAGAATGTTATTAAGAATTTGACTTTTAATGTTGAAAAAGACTCTACAATAGCAATTGTGGGTAATAATGCAAGTGGAAAATCAACAGTTTTATCCCTTTTAAATGGATTATATCCTTGTACTCGGGGTGAAATAAAAATAGATGGTAATGATATTAATCAGATTAACAAGAAAGACTTAAGAAGTAAAGTATCATTTGCTACACAAAAAAATTTCCTCTTTAATGATACTGTAAAATCAAATATTACTCTTGAAGATGATTCAATTGAATTGGATGATATTAGATTATCTGCAGAATTATCTGGTTTAGATGAATGTGTTGATGATATTGATGACTTCTTATATTATAAAGTCAATGAAAGAGGTGCTAATTTATCTACTAATATAAAAAATAGGCTGAATATTATGCGTTGTCTTCTTAAAAAGGCAGATATTTACTTGTTTGATAATGTGTTTACTACTTATGATGAGAATTCTCAGTATGGGATCTTTGAAAGGATTAGAGAACATTTAAAAAATAAGACAGTAATTCTTGTAACAGATAACATTGAATTATTGAAAAATATGGATAAGATAATTCTATTGGATGATGGAAAGATTAGTACAATAGGCACTCATTCAGAGTTAATGGAAAATTCAGAATATTATAAGAAATTAGTTAATACAGATAAAGGGATGATATTATGAAGAAGCTTGCTGATTATGAGGATTTTATAGATTTTTTAAAGAATCTCTTAAAGCCGTACAGACGACGATTTTTAATAATCATCATATTATTACTGGTTTACTCTATAGGTGCCATTAATTTGCCTAAAATATTGGGACAATTAATTAACATGTTTGGGGAATATACGCCGGGGAGTACAATTTTCTTCTCATCAAAATTTACTAATCTATTACTTGAGATAACAGTTCTTATCCTGATAACGTATATTCTTAAAATGGTTATTACATACATATCTTATCCTGTAAGTGATAAGATTACATTAGGATTACGTGAAAGAATTGAAAAGAAAGTTCATAACATTAATTACAAGTACTTAAATAACACTCCTTCAGGAGAAGTTATGTCAAGAATGAATCATGATGCTATGGTTCTACGAAGCTTCATGGGTGAAAAATTAGCAACTATAATTAGTAAACTATTGTTATTAATTATGGCAGTATTGATGATGTTACTTATTGACTGGGAATTAACTAAATGGTATCTGTTAATAATGGTAGTGACTATTATAATTATTGCTCTTATCAACAAGTACAGTATAGATTACGTGAAAGAAGGCCGAGAACATTTAGCTAAACAGATATCTCTAATTGGGGATACTTATCAGAATAAAACTATTGTAAATACAAATGACAATAATAATTATTGTGAGGATAAATTTGACGAATTAAACAGGCTGGATAAAAAAGCATATACTAATCTAACCAATAAAATGATAGTTCTAGAACCAATAACATTGTTCATGTCTAACCTGGTCTACATTCTAATATATGTAATTGCAATAGTTATGTTATTTGATAAAACAATAAATCTTGAAACTGTATTAGCTTTAATATTATACGGGCAGATAATTATTAATCAACTTAAATACTTCGGAAAAACAATACGGGAAGTACAAGTAGCATATTCCAGCTTCTTAAAAATATATGATTTACTGCACGTAAGAGATCAGGAAGGCACTATTGAAAACACAGAAGACATATCCTGTGGAGAAATAGAATTTAGAAATGTAACATTTAGTTATGATGACAAAAAAGTATTGGATAATTTAAACTTTAAAATAGGTGACAAAAGTAAAATATTAATTAAAGGTAAAGTAGCAAGTGGAAAATCCACTATTATAAATCTATTAACAAAGTTCTATGAAATTGATTCCGGTGAAATATTGGTGGATGGTAAGAATATAGATCAGATACCACAAAAGAATATCATGGATTCCTGTACAATCTTATCAGAACATAATCAATTATATAAGGCAAGTGTAGAGGATAACATAGCCTATTCAACAGATAATATTAGTCATGAAGACATAGTTAAAGCAGCAAAAGAAGTTGGAAGTCATGAATTCATAATGAAACTACCAGAACAGTATGATACAATAATATCAGATGAAAATAATAATCTCAGTCAGGGTGAACGTGAATTAATACTTTTAACAAGAGCATATGTTAAAGAATCCAAGATATTAATAATAGATAATGTCATATCAAACCTGGATAGAATAAATAAACAAAAAGTCCTTCAAAGTTTAAGAAAACTTATGAAAGATAGGACAACTATAATACTGACTGATCAAATCCAGTGTGAATACGATAATATAATCCAATTATAGGGATTATGGTAAATTAACCAATCTTTTATTATAGAAAAAAACATGACATTACCGGGATAAAAATTTAATAAAAGTTAAACTACTAAAATAAAAAAAATGATATAATAACAACAGAAAATAAGATTTAGAAAAAAAACAATTAAATGAATAAAGTTATATATAACAGAGGTTACAAATCATTATGTAACGTGGTATATATAACTATTTTAGGCATCTTGTCAATTAAATAATAGCCTAGAATATCCACTGATTTAACATGTTTTCATGTTTCTTAGAATGTCTTAAATGAAAACAATGTTATTACCAGACATAAGTATCTTATAACAGATACAAATGTTGGCATGTGTAGTACTATTATTAGTACTACTATGTCTAACATAGTAATCACCTCCATAAAAGATTCATGGAAGAGATAAAATAAGCTTCCATGCATTGTTCAACTACTGGGTCATATTTAGAGTGGAAAACTTGGCTATTTTTATTACATGACATAGATGCCATATTTAAAATTAAAAAAAATATTTTAATAGGAAAATGATTATATTCATTTTTTCCTAAAAAAAATTTTTTTATTCTAACAAACACTACTTTCCCAGATAGTTGCCTCTTTTAGGATAATGGTTTAATTAACCACTAATTATTATGTATTATTTTTATTATTTATATATTTTTATGGGTTATTATTGAATTTAAACGATTTAGGAACATTTTTTTAAAAAGTTGTTCGTTATACATCGATAAAAGAAACAAAAATGATAATGATTACGATATTAATAATATAATTAAAATAAACAAAATGAATAAAGTTATATATACCAGAGGTTACAAATCATTATGTAACGTGGTATATATAACTATTTTAGGCGTCTTGTCAATTAATAATGGCCTAGAATATCCACTAATATGTTTTCATTTTTTGTTAGAAAGTGTTAAATGAAAACAATGTTTAATATACAACAAATGTATCTTAAAAAAGACACAAATGTTGGCATATGTAGTACTATTATTAGTACTACTATGTCTAACATAGTAATCACCTCCATAAAAGATTCATGGAAGAGATAAAATAAGCTTCCATGCAGTGTTCAACTACTGGGTCATATTTAGAGTGGAAAACTTGGCTATTTTTATTTTTACATGACATAGATGCCATTTTATAATATAAAAAAAATATTTTAATAGGAAAATGATTATATTCATTTTTTCCTAAAAAAAATTTTTTTATTCTAACAAACATTACTTTCCCAGTTGGTTGCCTCTTTTAGGATAATGGTTTTATTAACCACTAATTATTATGTATTATTTTTATATTTTTATGGGTTATTATTGAATTTAAACGATTTAGGAACATTTTTTTTTAAAATGTTGTTCGTTATATTTACCTATAACAAAGAAAAAAAAACGTGAAGACCAGAATATACTTTTCTAATTAATGTACTTATAGAGAGAAAATAATACAATAATATATTTAACATTACTATACTCCTCTCACACCCACCATTATTTTCTTTTAATAAACATCATTTCTTTCCATGTTTTTTAATTGTATTCCACCATATACTGTGTCATCTTCTTTTGTTCTATAATACCCAAACACAACAAAGAACAACTAAGAGAACACATAACAATCCAGTTTCAAAAACTTTTAACATAATTATACCAATACCATCTTTATATTTTGTTATTATTAATCTTCTGATATTCATTAGAACGTATTCTAATAAATAATACAACCCATATAATAAAATAATTATCATAACCCCCTACAAATAAGAAAAAAACAACAAAATATACAAATAAACACAATAAACAATAAAAAACCAAACATACCAATAATTACCAGATATAACCCAACAAATAGAAACCTAATTTATTAATACAACCTAAAACAAGACATAACAATTTAAGAAACATAAAAACAACAACAAATCAAAAAAAATATAATATAAAAACACAACACAACAACAATACAAAAACAAGAATAAAATAACAATTACACTCAAAAATAACCTATATCCATAAGATTTCAGAAGATTATTTAATCAAAACATTTAAAAGAAACAAATACAATAGAAGTTATTATGTAAAACTAGTTTTTAAAATGAACATCATCAAAAGCACACACAATACGCAACAATAATAACGACAATGCTATGAAATAAAAAAAAACTAGGAATAACAAAATCTTACATAAAAAAAATATTATAAACGGAGGAAAAAAGGAA
>SUTP01000025.1:0-15398 GCA_015062815.1 Methanosphaera stadtmanae
TGATCTATTTGATCTTTTGCTCATTGTGTTGCCTCATCTATTTTATTTTTAACGCTTTCAAAATGATCTGGTATTTCCATAGGAGATAATCCACATCTTATGTAATTTGCGAATTTTTTGTTTCTTTCATCTTCATCCATATTTTCTGCATATTGTGCAATATGTTCACCTTTAACTCTTGAGTCATCAGGTAATACAGATTCATTGTGAGGTACATATAATCCAGCATCTAATGCTCCTTTAAGAGCTGCATAAATTTTTGTTCCTCTGATGGAAGGTTGTAAACCTATATCTAAAATGGTTTCATCATAGTCATCATTTAAAGCTCTTTTACCAAAGAGGTATCCTGTTAAGTAAGCAGCAGATGTGTTTTTACCATTACCTAACCATCCGAAATCTTTTAGTTGTTTGGATGATGCTGAAACTAAAGTTTCGTCTCCATTTGCTCCAATTTTAACTAATTGAATTATAGTATGATTAGATGTGATTCTAACAACCATTCTTGTTTTTTCAAGATCAACTAATTTATATCTTTTATTGTAATTAGTTTTTCCTTCACGTCTTCTTTTGAATTGTACTTTGTATGTTGCTCTGTGTGCCACTTTCTATTCCCCCGTTTCTTTAAGCATTCCGTGGTCTTTAGCATATGTTTTCATGTATGATTTGCTTCTGAATGATCCACCTTTTGCCATATTATATAATTTACGGTATGTAGTTCTATCAATTTCATCGTTAGCACGCATATCTTTAAGAACAACTCTTAAAGAACGAATAGTACTCATCCATGCTTCTTTTTTAGGAGTTCTAGCTTTTTTAGCCCCTTTAATACTACCGTGACCTTTTCTTCTTCCTTTGCGTTTTTGTTCAGCATTCTTTTTACTTCTGTAGCTGCTTATTCCTGTTTCAGGTTTTGCTTTGATAACTCCGTCACTAATCAAAGCTCTAATGCTGTTTCTTGTAATTGCCCTAGAAACTTCTTCAATATGATCAGGGTCAATCCATACTCTGTTAACACCTACTTTGAGTATTTTTGCAGCTAATTTTTTCTGTGTAGTAAGATTCATATAAATCCTCCTAAATAATGTAAACAATTAAGATTCTTATAATGTCTCAATAATCCATAAGATTATTTAACATCATTATAAAGATAACCTTAATTTAATATTTTTACCCCATTTTCTTGAGCTTTTGCTACAATTAATTGTCTTTTTCTATTTCCAACTGTTGCACTTATTCTTGCTGCATCAGTTTCAGGATTTAAAGCTTTGACTTGTTCGACATTTTCGACTAATACATCATTATAACCTGATGGATGTAAACCTCTGGTTGCTTTAGGACCTCTGTATCCTACACTAGCCATTGCAGGTTTTCTTGCTTCTCCTTGACGTCTTTTACTGTGAACCCCTTTTGGCCTACGGTAACTTTCACCAAGTTTTTTATGTCTCCAATATTCTTGCCTTTTGAAGTTTGGTTTTTTCATAGTAACTTCCTCTTAAATAAAATTATTCTTCTATTTCTTCCTGTGTTTTATCAACTAAATAAATACCGTCTTGGAAAACACGTGGGTCTCTTCCTTTAATAACTGTAGCTTGTTCGATGTTTGCCATTGTTTGACCAACATGTTCCTTATTAATACCAGTGATTGTAACATCTTCACCTTTAACAGATACTTTTGTATCGTCACCCATAATTTTAGCTACACGTGGATTTCTTTCTCCAAGGAAGTTTTCAATACTTACTGTTTTACCTTGAACTTTTACAGTCATTGGAAAGTGAGCGTATACTATTTTCATTTTGTAAGTAAAGCCATGTTTTACTCCATAAATCATGTTTGATATGTGAGATTTAATAGTTCCTGCCATAGCTTTATCTCTTTTATTTGGGAATGAAACAAAAATTTTTACATTTCCATCTTCAAGTGATACATCTATTTTATTATGGCTGAAGTTTCTATTGAGTTCTCCTCCGTTTCCTTTTACAGTTACATCATTACCTTCTTTAACTGTTACTGTAACATCTTCAGGAACAGGGATTGTTTCTGTTATGTTTGCTATTTTAACCATTGTTTCACCTAAATTTAATATACGTATACTAATAATCTTCCACCAATTCCAGCTTCTTTAGCTTCATGGTGAGTCATTACACCTTGAGGTGTTGTAACAATTAATATACCAAAGTTTTTTGCTGGTAAGTATCTTTTTTCATAATCTTCGAATTCATTATTTTTTACAGCGTGACGAGGTTTGATAACACCACATTTGTTAATGTTACCTTCTAATTCAACATTGAATATACCAGCTTTTCCATCATCAACTAATTCGAAATTTCCTATATAATTTTCCTTTTGCATTACACTTAAAATGTTACCTATAAGTTTTGATGCAGGTCTGATAACACATTTATCATTACCTTGTAACTCATTATTTCTAATATTTGTTAATGCATCTGCAAGAGGATCCATGAGAGTCATCTTATACACTCCTGTTTAGTTATATTTTTTAAATCCGATTTTTGGAGCAATTTCTCTGAAACATTGACGGCAAAGATTTAAACCGTATTTTCTAACTATTGCAGAATGATCTCCACATCGGGTACATTGTCTTGCTGCTTTCCCATATTTTCTTGGCAAAATATTCACCTTCTATTCTATAGTTACATTGAATTTTTCTTTCATTAATTCCATAGATTCTTCTTTAGTAACCCTTTGAGATTTTGGTATTTTCTTTGGTCTTAATCTTCTGTTTTTAATTCTGTGACCTGGTTTTTCCATTGTTACAGAAACATCCATACCAAAAATTCCTATATCAGGATCATATCTTACTCCTGGAATATCAATGTGTTCTCTTATACCAAAAGATACATTTCCTTCTTGATCAAATTGAGAAGCTTTGATTTTATTTTCTAATCCATTTAAAACCATAGCTATAATTTTTTCAGCTTTTTCCCCTCTTAAAGTAACTTTACAAGCTATTGGTTGTTTTTTTCTTATACCAAATTCAGGGTTTGTAACTTTAGAATAAGTTCTTACTGGAGTTTGATCTACAAGACTTACTAATAAGCTTTCAGCTCTTGTTAATTTTTCTCCACCTTCACCTACACCTATGTTAACTGTTGCTTTTTGTATACGAGGTTTAGACATTACATTCATATTAGTCCTCTCCTAATAAAGATATAACAGGTTTATCTTTACCTATTACAAAAACATATTTTTCTAAGGTTAAGAATGAACCTTCATCAGTTTCCATTAATACAGTGTTAGATTTTGAAGATTTTGTAACATTGATTTCATCAATTTTACCTAATTCACCTGTGTGTCTACCTGAGGTAATTAAACCAATTGAACCTACTTCAAATTTGATAGAATCGGAAATACTTTGTTCAGGAATATTTAATAAAACAACATCATTTGTTTTATAATCATCATCAGTTAAAACATTTCTTCCATCATGTAAGTTTAATTGTGTTTTACCACCTTTAACAGTGGTTTTATTATTAATTTTTACAAGTTTGAAGGTTGAATCTTTTTCTTCAATTTCATGAAGCATTAATCTTCCTTTATAATCTGGTAATATTCTGTAGTATTTATTAATTTTTGGTATTGAAATAACATCCATAAATCCTACTGGGAATTTGTGGTCTTTTCTTACTATACCATCAATTAAAATATCACCATTGTTTAAGATTATTTTAGCTTCTCTTGCATTTGCAGCTACTTTTAAGATATCTCTTAATACCATAACAAGAGGTATAGATTTATCTAATGCATGTGGTCCAGCACTTGTTTTGGTTGTCCAAGTTTCTTCTTTAGCGTGAATAGGCCACATTTTAGGAGCTTTAAATCTTTTCAAGTGTTTTCTTGATCCCATATTTGCCATGTTTATACCTTCCTATTTAATGCTTTATTCCTTTTTTCATCATCTAAGTAAATTTCAGTTATAACTAAGTTTGATGGATGAATTGGTTGGTATAATTTTGTTCCATCTTGTTTTTGTGATGATGCACCGTCTACAAGTACACGGTAGTTTTTAAGGTCTATACCTTCAACTGTTCCTTCTGTACCTTTGAAGTCTCCACGAACTATTAAAACTTCATCTCCTTTTCTTACAGGAAATGATCTTCTATTGAATTCTTCTTTAAGTTGTTCAGAAAGATGTGCACTCATTAAATTATGACGTTTATGTAATGGTGCAGTATATAAAGCTTTACGTTGTTTTCTTGGTTGTTTTGACATAATTCCACCTATACTATTATACTTGCAGCACTACCGATTGCAGGCCATAAGTCTGCAGCTTCTTTAGCAACAGGTCCTCTAATTTCTGAACCTCTTAAAATTCCTTCTTCGGTAACAATTACAGCAGCATTATCTTCAAATTTAACTCTAAGTCCATCTGCACGTCTGTATTCTTTTTTCTGACGAACAACAACTGCAGTTGTAACTTCTCTTCTCATATCAGCAGTTCCTTTTTTAACTGATATGACTACCATATCACCTACACCAGCAGATGCGAGTCTTCTTCTTACTCCTCTAAACCTTTTAACTGCGATGATTTCTACTTCACGAGCTCCGGTGTTGTCTATACATTTGAGTCTTGCACCTATTGGAAGTGATTTGGAGACATTTGAGGTTATAGCTTTCATTATTTATTCTCCTTCTTTAACTTCTATTAGCACAAAGTGTTTAGTTTTACTTAACTGTCTACATTCTGCAATTCTTACAGAATCCCCAATATTTACATCAAGACAATCGGGTTTGTGTGCTTTTATTTTAGAATTCCTTTTTTCGTATCTTTCATATTTTTTAATATACTTGTAGAAACTTCTTTCTACAGTAATTGTCCTATCTGCTTTATCACTAGTTACGGTTCCTTCTATAATTTGACCTCTTACAGAGAGTTCCCCGTGAAATGGACAGTTAGGATCATTGCATTCTTTTTCTGGTTGTTTAACATCAATGCCTACCATACTTTCACCTAATTTTTCTAAATTTTTTCTTTATCCGGTCTTCAGGGCGGGCTACAATAATTTTTCCATTTATTGCTACTTGTTCACCTGCAGGTAATGTAAATAAAAATGTTACCTCCGCTTTAGGGACAAGTTTTTCAAATTTCCCCGTATCTATATTAATAGTATTACGAGTTTCATCTATTACAATTCCTTTAATTCCTATAAATCCTTCATGATTACTGTCTATAATTTCAACATTTAAACCAATAAATTCATGTCGGAATATATTTTGTGGAGTTATCATAATAAAAACTTCACACGAATTTTGTTCCCTGTTCAATAATAATAATTATTGAAATATAATTTTAATCTTCCCAAATAAAATAATACATTTATTTTATTTCTATAGTATCTGAGGAAAAACCCATTCCAGCAAGTACTTCTTTAACTTTCCTTTTGTGGTCTCCTTGAAGTTCAATTTGACCGTTTTTAGAAGTACCACCACATGCACATTTAGATTTTAATGTTTTAGTTAATTCACGTACATCAATATCATGTTCATCAATTCCTTCAACAATAGTCATTAATTTACCAAATCTACGACGTACAGTGTAAACTTTAACTTTTTGAACTTCACGTGCTATTTCTTCACAGACACATAGATCTTTTGGAAGACCGCATATTTCACAGATTTTCATCTCTATTTTATTCTCCCTGTTGTTTGTTTTCATTCATTATAGTAAGAACACGGGCAATAGTTCTTCTAGTTTCTCTAATTTTACCAGGATTATCTACACCAGAAACTGAACCTTTACTAATTAATGTATTGTACTCAGCATGAAGTTCATTTAATTTTGCTTCAAGGTCAGTTGGGCTTAAATCCCTAAGTTCTTTACTTCTTAAAATAACCATAAGTATTCCTCGTTATTCTTTTAAGTTCCTCTATTCATCTGACTTATTTAATTTTAAATGAATATTATGAAGTTTATCTTTTAATTCACTGAATGCAGAATGTTCCATGGATAATAAATCCTCTTTTTTGGAGAATTTATCGAGTATTGAATGATCTTCTTCTGAAAGATTTTCAAGTTTATCTTTTATTTTAGGAATAATTTCAGTTTCAATTTTATTAATTTCTTCTTCAATGAAACTTGTGTGATCTTCTTCTTCAGAAATTTCTTCAAGTTCTTCTTCAGAAAGTTCATCTAAAATATCTTCTCCAGTAATTTCCTCAACAATTTCAGGTTCTGGTGATTCTTCTGTTTTTACAACTTCAGATTCATCTGGTTGAGCTATTTCAATACTATCTGGTAAAATTACTTCAGGAGGCATGATTCTAACATAAATTCCAAGTACACCCGGTTTTAATTGTACTGTTGCAAATCCTTCTTTTACGTGTTTAATTGAAGGTTCTCCACATTTTTTAAGATATCCTTCATTAAATTTAGCACAAGCGGATCTTGAACCTCTTATTTTTCCAGAAATTGTAACTTCTACACCTTGAGCTCCAGCACCCATAATTCTTCTAATGATTGAGTATGCAACTCTTCTGAAATGCATTCCTCTTTGTAACATTGAAACAATTTTGTTTGCCATGATTCTAGGGTTAAGTTCAGGAACATCTAATTCTTTTACTTCAACTTGAGGATTTTCTAAACCAAAATTATTTTTTAAGGTTTTTGTAATGGATCTTACAGTTTTTCCTCCTCTACCTATTACCATACCTGGTTTTTCAGCATAAACAAGTACCATTGTTCCTACTGGTGTTACATGAATATCCATTCCACCATAACCTGCTCTTTCGAGTTTAGTTTCAAGGTATTCATCTATTCGTGTTCTTTTTAATCCTTCTTTAACGAAATCTTTTTCAATCATGTGTACTTAAGCCTCCCCCAATACTACTTGTATATGTGTTGTAGGTGTATTTGATGGGCTTGCTCTTCCAAATGCTCTTGGAGTCCAACCTCTTATAACTACCCCTCTATTAGCAGATACATGAATTAATTTAAGGTTTTCAACATCTAATTCTTGATCTTCTGCATTTGCTTCAGCATTTTCTAAAACTTTTAATATTGCAGTTGCTGCTTTAACAGGATATCTACCAGAAGGCCAATTTTTTAAATCACTTCTGTGACCAACTTTTTTATTGTGTCTTTTGAAAGGTACCACTGTTTTTTTAGCTATAACATCTTCTAAAAATGCTTTTGCATCTTCTAAATACATGTTACGTATTGTTCTACAGATTTCCACTGAATGTTTTGGAGAAATTTTAAGACTGTGACTAGAAGCTTTAGCAATTTTTTCATCATCTTTAGGTTGATATGAATAAGTATTTTTCTTTGCCATGTAAATCTTCTCCTATCTATTTGAGTGGAACGAACATTGAAGATCTTGTTGCACCCATACCTGGGTCTCCGTGTTGTACTCTTGAACGAGTTTGTGCAAATTCACCGAAGTAGCATCCAATCATTTCTGGTTGAATTGTTACTTCAACAAAATCTTGACCATTGTAAATACCAAATGTTAATCCTACCATATTAGGAAGAATAATCATATCACGGCAATGTGTTTTTATAACAATTGGTCTTCCACTATCATTTTTAATATTTTTAACTTTTTCCATTTTTTCAAGAACTTTTTCTTGTCTTGGTAAGAATCCTCTCTTAAGTGATCTTCTTTGTCTTGATGGTAATAAATCTGCTATTTCATCTAAAGACATATCTTGAAGTTCCTCAAGTGTGTATCCTCTGAATTTGAATATTTTTCGAGCCAATTAAGTGCCTCCTTCTATCGTCTTTTACCAGTACGTTTAGCTGCTATAGAACCAACTTTTCTTCCTGCTGGTGCATGTCTTGAGATTGTAGTAGGTCTACCTGGATGTTGTCTGTTACCTCCACCGTGTGGGTGATCTACTGCGTTCATTGCAACACCTCTAACAGTCATCATTTTCTTACCTTTTGCTTTGAGTGCATGATATCTGTTACCTGCTTTGAGGAATGGTTTATCTTTTCTTCCTCCACCTGCTACTACACCAATAGTTGCTCTACTGTTTGGATTGAATGCTTTTAATTCACCGGAAGGTAATTCAATCATAGATTTATCAGCATCATGAGTAATAAGTGCAGCATAAGTTCCTGATGATCTTACGAATTTTCCACCGTCTCCAGGATTATTTTCAATGTTGTAAACTGGAGTTCCTTCTGGAATTTCACTTAATGGTAATGTGTTTCCTGGTACAATAGGTGCGGAGATTCCACATTCTATTTCATCATCTATTGCAATATTTTCTGGTGCTAAAACTAATTTTTCTTCACCATTTTCAAATTTAACTACTGCAACAGGTGCTGATCTTCCAGGATCATGAATAATATCCGTAACTAATCCTTTGATACTTCCTTCTCTTTCGAGTTTATCATATGAACGGTATGATACTTTTCCTCGGAATCTGTGAGATGCACTACGGTATGTAGAAGTTCCTCGACCTCTTCTCTGTATAATCAATCTTTTTCCCATAATAATCCTCCTAAGAAATTATGATTAGAATACTCCCATTCTTACAGCTATATCTTCAGCAGCATCTTCATCTACTAAATCTATTGCAGCAATTTTTTCTCCCCTAGGAGTTATATGAGTATTTACTTTTGAAACAGTTACATCATATAGTTCTTGGAAAGCTTCTTTAATTTGTTTTTTATTAGCAGATCTGCGAACCACAAATGAAATTCTGTTGTTATCATAAATTTGGTTCATTGTTTTTTCTGATAATTGTGGTCTTAAAATTATTGAATATGGATCCATGATAACTAGCTCCTATTTTGTTGGAATAAATCTCCAAGTTTTTCAATTGCAGATTTTGTGTATATAGTTAATCTTCCTGCGTGAGTTCCCGGTGCAAGTAATTCTGCGTTAATATTGTTAACTTCAACAACATCTACACCTGCATGGTTTCTTGCTCCTAAACTTATACCTTGATCATTGCCAACAACTACTAAAGGACCTTTAGGATGTCTGTATTTTCTTCCTCGTAATTTTCCTTTACCAGATCTAATTTTTCTTCCTTTTTTAGCTCTTATGATATCATCCATAATACCTAAAGTTTTAAAGATTTCTCTGGTTTCTTTAGTTGTTTTAACAGTTTCTAAATCGTCACTTACAACAAATGGTATTTGTTCTAAGTTTGAAACTTCATGTCCTCTTTCTTCAACTAAATCTTTGTTAGCTGTTGCAGCAATTGCGGATCTTATAGCTAATATTCTTTCTTTTCTATTTATTTTTTCATGATAAATTTTATTAACTCGTGGTGGGTGTGCTCTTCTACCTCCAACTGTTTGAGGTACGAAAGCTCCTCTTGAAGATCCTTTTACACGAGGTACCATTGCAGCTCCTCTACCTGAACCAAATGATTCTGCTGTTGTTCTTTTACCAGCCATTGGGTCTGTACCCCATGGTTGAATTCTTGCAGTTTGTGAAGAAATAACAGCTCTTTTGATTACATCCGGTCTGTAGACTTCTTCAAAAATTTCTGGGAGCTCAATTTCTTCTGCAATATCGCCATTTAATGAATAAACGTTAATTTTTGCCATGTTAATCACTCTCTATAAATTTAGACTCCCTGTTTTGAAGCTGTGCTTATGTAAGATATTTCTGGAGTTGTAGGTTGTTTACTTGCGTTTCTTACTCCTTTTCTTAAAACAACTAATCTTTTGGATGGTCCTGGTAATGAACCTTTAACCATTATATAATTGTTTTTAATAAATCCATATTTTACAAATCCACCATCTGGGTTTACTAAATCTACCTCAGATGCATCTCCTAATTTTAAGAGTTTTTTATTATATTCTGTTCTTTTATGGTAACCCATTTGTCCAGCCATAGCAACTGTCCACATTGTTCTGTTTGGAGTCCATGGTCCAATAGAACCAACGTGTCTTTCTATTCCACTACGTGCTGCTTTACCATATTGTATTCTTACACCGAATCTTTTAACTGGTCCTTGAACCCCTTTACCTTTGGTGGTTGCTATTGCATCAGTGTATTCTCCTTCAGTGAATACATCTTTAGGTGTGATTTCTTGACCTAAAACGCTTATAGCATATTCAAGTTTATCTTCTACAGATTTTCCACCTAATCCGAATTCAAGAATTTCTGGTTTTTTCTTAGGCACACTGGTAAGTTTTGGTTTAGTGTGAACTAGAACTCTAATTTCATCAATTTCATCAATTCTGTTTCTTAAATTTTCTAATTTTGATTCTATATCTTCAAATTTTGGAATTGATATTTTTCTTGATAGCTCATCATCTAAATTATCATTTGCGAGCACATCAGTTAAAGTTTTTAATCCGTATGTTGTTTTTGTGTAAGCTCTAATTCCCAACACTACTAAAGGTGGTGCCTCTAATATTGTAACTGGAACTGATAGTTCCATGTTTTCTGTTGGAGAACCTTTTCTAGAATCCAGAGCCGTCACGTGGGTCATGCCCACCTTGTATCCTGCGAATCCGAGTATTCCAGTTTCCTCTACTTCTGGCCATGTACTTACACGAGGTGTTTCACGTGCCACACGTTTACGAGGACTGAAAGCAACAGATCCTTTTCTTGGTTGGTGATGTCTAGTCATGTTGTTTTCTCCTATTATTTAAAATTTTACATGTATTTACAATTCGCTTTATAAAGTACTTTCACGTAAGAAATTTATTATTGACAGCGTACTAGCTACTGCCTCTTCAGTCCTAACAGTTTCAGTACCCTGACTAGGTACTGTATTTATTACATAATCTAAATGATGTTCATTTATCATGGTGTTAATTCCAGAATATGGACCACCAAATAAAATAGCAACATGCTGTGATTGATTAATGCTGGTCTGAACCTCACTAAAAATAGAAGTAATGTTAGGAGCATATTTTGATGTACCTACCAATAAATCTGGTTTTGATTTCATCATGGTTATGCTGTTAGAGAGGTTACTGTCACTAGTAATTGTCTTGTATCCCCAATAAATATTATCTGGTTCATCGGGTTCTAATAATATTTCTTTACCAAATTTTTCTATACGAAAACTTAGTACTTTATTAACACTTAATTTTTCCTTACATAATGCAGGTTGACCTACACCAATATCAACTACTGTGCCCTTACGAACACGTTTTGTAGTTAAACCTTGACGATAATCACCTACACCAACATCATCATCACTTGATGGATGATGCGGAGATCTAAGTGGTGGGAGTATTCCTACATTCTTAAGTTCCTTACTTAAAGGAAATATCTGCTTACGCAAATATTGCGGAGTATTCATATATTCAAGAATTGTTTTCATAAATTCTCCATCTGATTTACTTCCGCCATTAGAATTGTCATTGTAAATAACAATGTTATTAGCCCTAAAAAGAGCAGAATATCTTCCTATTAATCCGACTTTATATGTTCTAACTTTTGAATCTTGAGATTCTGCCAAAAAACTATTTGGCACAAATATTGATAATTGTTCCATATTTAAAAGTTTTGTATAAAAACATATTAAAGTTTTAGGAAGACCTTTGAATTGGAATACTATATTATATATTACTTTACAACAATATATAAAGGTATGCATAAAAAGTCTTAAAAAAAGTTTTATTTTTATAATAAATATGTGGTACTTAATTATTCTGTAATAATTTTAGGATAGAATTATTGAAAGTATAATAGAAGTTCAAAATAATCTCAAATATAAAAATTACAATCATTACAAAATTTCTATTTTTAATAAAAAAAATATAGAACAATAAAAGAGTATATGAAAATAATTTATTTTTATTTTTCATTTTCTTCTCTTATTCTATTCATATAAGTATTAACACTAGTTGCTATTGCAGCAACTTTTTTATTTGGTAAAAATGTAGTTTTCATCTGATCAAATTTTTCTTTATTTTCTTCAACGATTTTTTCAATATCAGCTAATAAATCTAAATTATTTTCTTCAATGAAATTAGTATGTAAATTAGCATCAATGAAGTTTTGATTATGCATTAAAGCCCTATGGAATGGAATAGTAGTAGGTACACCTACAATAATATATTCAGATAATGCTCTTCTCATACGTTGGATAGCTTCATTCCTATCATTACCCCAAGTAATTAATTTTGAAATCATGGAATCATAAATAGATGGAATTGTATAACCCATGTATACACCACTATCAACACGTATACCAATTCCTCCAGGTGATCTGTATCCGACAATTCTACCTGGATTTGGAGCAAAATCATTTAATGGATCTTCAGCATTTATACGACATTCTATTGCATGACCTCTTATTTTTATATCATCTTGAGTATAACTTAATTTTTCACCGGCAGCTATTTTTATTTGTTCTTTAACTAAATCTACACCTGTGATAAATTCAGTGATTGGATGTTCTACTTGAATTCTGGTATTCATTTCAAGGAAATAATATTCTCCTTTAGAATACATGAATTCAACTGTACCAGCACTATTATAATTAACTGCTTTTGCTGCTTTAACTGCAGATTCTCCCATTTTAGCTCTTAATTCATCAGTCATTATAGGTGAAGGGGCTTCTTCTAATAATTTTTGGTGTCTTCTTTGAATAGAACATTCCCTATCACAAACATGTATAATATTACCATAATTATCTCCCAATATCTGGAATTCTATGTGACGTGGCTCTTCTATAAATTTTTCTATATATACGGTTCCATCACCAAAACTACTTTCTGCTAATTTTTGTGTAGATTCAATAGCACGAGGTAGTTCATCTTCATCATAAACTGTTCTCATACCAATACCTCCACCACCAGCAGAAGATTTGATTATGACAGGATACCCTATTTCTTTAGCACGTTCTTTAGCTACTTCAATATCGGTAATTCCTTCCTTATCACCCGGAACTGTTGGAACACCCTTTTCAACCATTAATTTCTTGGATGTTATCTTGTCACCCATAGCTTCAATAGCTTCTTTATTAGGACCAATTAATGTAATTCCATTTTCTTGACATATTTCACCCAGTTTTGAATTTTCTGATAAAAATCCATATCCTGGATGTATTGCATCAGCTCCATGTTCTTTGGCTATGTTGATTATTTTATCTAAATCCAAATAGGATTGGGATAATATGGAGGAATTAAGTGGTACTGCTTCATCAGCATATTTGGTAAACAATGCTGATTCATCTGTATCAGAGTATATGGCTATAGTTTTAATTCCTAATTCTTTACATGCTCTCATGATACGTATTGCAATTTCACCACGGTTTGCAATTAATACTTTTTCAAACATAATTTGTTCTCCTTTTATTGTTCTATAATAAATGATTATCGATAACTATTTTTTATAGCTCTAATCTCTATTAATAATATGTTATGTAATTATTAAAATATAATATTATCATAAATTAATTATACTTAATATGTATTATTTTTCTACAAATAACTGAAAACCATTATTTATTAAAAAAATTCAATTATTGACTTAAAAAAACATAAATAATATATTGATTGATTAATCATAGATATATATTATAATTATTATTGAAACATAATAATTTAATTCTTTAATTTAGTTATAGATAGGGCTAACAATGATAAGAAAAAATATTTTAAAATATATAGAAAATGAGTATGTGACTGAAAATGATTTAATTGAAAAATTAAATACTAATCATGAAAAATTAAATGAAAATATTATAAAATTAATAGATGCGGGATATGAAATTAAACATAATGATGAAAAAGGATATAAATTAATAAGTACACCTGATATATTAGAACCATTTGAAATTCAACGTAATTTAACTGCAAAATACATAGGTCACAGTATACATTATTACAAAGAAGTAACATCAACTAACGATATTGCTGAAAAATTTGTAGAGTTAGAAGAGCCCGAAGGTAGCGTTATAATTGCTGAAAAACAAACAGCAGGTAGAAGTAGAAAAAAAACTGATTGGATTTCACCAGAAGGTGGAATTTGGATGACTTTAATATTAAGACCTGATGTGGATTTATTACAAGCATCTAAATTAACCATAGTAACAGGAGTTGCACTTGCAAAAACATTAAATGATGATTTTGATATTCAAGCAGGAATCAAATGGCCTAATGATATACTTATAGATGATAAAAAAATGTGTGGAATTTTAACTGAAGCTATAACTGAAAAAGATAAAATCAAAGCTGTTCTTGTAGGTATAGGTGTAGATGTAAATATTGATGAAGAAAAAATACCTGATGACTTAAAACCAATAGCTACAACAATAAATAAACATGTCAATAAAGCCATCAAAAGATCAGACATATTAAATGCATTCTTTAATCATTTTGAAATATTCTATGATGAATTTATTAAAGGTAACTTCAAATACACGATTAATGAATGGCGTAGATTATCAACAACCACAGGTAAACGCGTGAAAGTATATAAAAAAGGAAAAGCACTTTGTGCAGATGCAATTGGTATAGATAATACCGGTGCATTAATTGTAGAATTAGATGATGGAAAACTAGAAAAAATAA
Organism: Methanosphaera stadtmanae; assembly: GCA_015062815.1. GTDB lineage: Archaea > Methanobacteriota > Methanobacteria > Methanobacteriales > Methanobacteriaceae > Methanosphaera > Methanosphaera stadtmanae_B. Next base: position 14,463 of record SUTP01000025.1, read on the forward strand.
CTTCCGGTGAAGTAAAAATATTAAAAGAGGATGATTAAATCCTCAAAAACTCTCTTTTTTTAAATATAATTCTTCTTCTATTCTATTTTCCCCAATAACTTCAACTACTTTATCAAAAGTATCATCAATAGCATTAACTAATTCATCCATTGTTAATTTACTTGAATGTTTACTTGACCAATCAATACGAATAGTTCTAGATGCTTTAGGCATTCCAACAGCAGGAATAGTAACTATACCATAATTTTTAAGAAGTAACATTGAATAAAGTGTTGCTATTACATAATCAGATACATCCGTTTGAGCTCCACGTTTTGTAATTTCATCAAATATTTCTTCTTTTTTGAACATGAAACCTGTGGGGGTTGGTAATGGATTTAAACCTTTATCTTTAAGTTTTTGATTAAGTTCATCTTTTTGTTTAAAAGCAGTTTGTATCCTCTCAGGAGTATATTTATCTAAACCCCTAACCATACCTGCAACAAGAGGAGGTTGACCTTCTAAACCTAATTTATTAACAGTTAATTTTATTCTGTTAATCAACTCTTCACTTCCAGCCATTAAACCACCACGAGGACCTTCCATTAATTTATCAGTACTTGTAACAGATAAATCTGCCCCTAAATCAATAGCTGTTGGTTGATTATATGCAGCTCTTCTAAGCCTTGCACCGGAAGCATCATCTACAAATACAATGATATCATGTTTTTTTGCTTTATCGATGACTTTTTTAAAATCTTCAACATCAATAACTTCATAATCCATAGTTGTACCAGTAATAACAACTAAAGAAGTGTTATCATCAATTTTAATTTCATCAATATCTGTATATTCCTTATAATCTGCACCAACTATTTTGGCAGCAGTTTGAATTGATGGATGACCAGGTTTTTTAGGTAAATAATGAACAATCTTAGTACCCTTACTAACAAGAGT
>SUTP01000025.1:15498-23461 GCA_015062815.1 Methanosphaera stadtmanae
GCAAACAGTTCCATAATAATATTAATCTGATCTTCAGTTAAAGTTATAATAGTTATATCACCATTTTCTTTGATGAAATATTCTGCATTTACAATAATTCCATCTTCATCCAAATACAAGTATAATCCATCAGATATTCCATCTTCAGTATTATTTAAAGTAATCATGAATTTGATAAGTAAATCTACAGATTCAACTTCATCGAAAGGATAATCAGGATTTTCTCTTTTTTCTTCTAATGCTTGAGATAACTGAGCCATTCTGTTTTCTAATTGAACTTCGTTATTTACCATAATAAACCCCGCAATTATTATTAATTATAGTTATGATTTTCTTAACCAATAAACCTTGTTATATCTATTACTAATTCTTATTAAATATACTTTTACTAATATTTTAATTTATTGAAATTATTTGATTTTATAATTCACTGTTAATTATAATGATATAATATGGACTAAGTAATGTATTTAAATATTAAAAAATATACTTTAATTAAGATTATTCTAAATAAATACTTTTTACTTCAAAATATTAGGAGGTAAACTATTTGGCAGATAAAGAATCTAAACTTGCTTCGGGTAGTATCATTATTTTATTAGGTTCTATTATCCTTAGATTAGGTGGATTCATATATCGTTTTATTTTAACTAGACTGTTAAGTACAACAGGTTATGGTATAGTTGGATTAACCATACCTTTCCAAAATGCACTTATCATTGGTGCTTCAGGAGGTGTGCCACCTGCAATAGCAAAATATGTTTCAGAATATTTAGCTGTTGATAATGAAGTTATGGTACATCAAATTATTAAAACCGCTATGAAATTGATGGTATTCATGGCAGTTATAGTGGCATTATTAATGTTTATTATAGCAGAACCAATAGCAATTGGAATATGGAATAAGCCAGAAGCATTATTACCTTTGAGACTTGTATCAGTTATAATTCCATTTAGTGTTGTGGCTGGAGCTTTAAGAGGCGTATTTCAAGGTTTTTATCAAATGAAAAATATATTTTATGGTAAATTTCTTGAACAAATATTTACTTTAATTTGTGCAGTTATTCTAGTATTATTAGGATGGTATGCTGCAGGTGCAGTTCTTGGTACAGCTTTAGGATTTTTAGCCGCAGTACTTGGATCATATTATCTTTATGTTAGAGATGTTAAACAGAAATATCTGGTAAATGATTATCCATCAATAAGTTTCAAAGAAGAATTGAAAATATATAAAACAATTCTAAAATTTTCTATACCTGTTGTTATTACAGGAATAGCTGAAATATTCTTATATGATACAGGAACATTTTTCATTGGAACATTTTTAGCAACCGCCTATGCAGGATTTTTCACAAACGCAAGTGCCATATCCAGAATTCCTTTGATTATATCTAACAGTGTTTCAGTTTCAATTCTTCCTGCAGCTAGTGAAGCAGCAAGTCTTAAAGATAGTAATTTACTTAAATTATATTTACATCAAGCTTACAGATATACCTCAATAGTAACATTGCCTATATGTGCATTTATCATGGTATATGCATTACCTATTATGACATTATTATTTACAGATGAATATGCACCAGGAGCTGGAGCATTAACAATATTAGTAGCAGGAATGTTCTTTTTTGCTATATACACCATTGTATCCAGTATGTGTCAAGGATTAAATAAGCCATATGTTCCTATGATATCATTAATCATCGGAACCATAACTAATGTAATATTTAGCATATTGCTTATCCCAAGATATGATATTATAGGTGCTGGATTATCAACAACAATTTCAACATTTGTAGTTATGTCTATTACATTAATTGAATTAACAAGAGTATCTAAAATTCATCCACCATATATTGATTTAGTAAAAATCATAGCCGCAACAGTTGTTATGACAATAGTAATGTATTTAATTCCAAATACCCTGATTGGTATGATAATTGGTGGAATAATTGGTTCAATTGTTTATATGGTGATGATACTCCTATTAAGAGCAATTAGAAAAGAGGATGTTACATTTATAAAACATTTTATTAATAAAACAGGACCGTTAAAAAAACCAATACTTAAATTAGGTAAACGATTCTATAAATACCTAAGTTAATTAATCTCCTTAATACTATTTTTTTTTTTGAAAAAAAAAGACTTATACTATTGAATACTCTAACAATATCAAAAAATTATAATAAATTCATTTTAAGATCTAAAATTGATTAAAAAAAAGAAAAAGATTTGAAGAGGATTATAATTTAATTTTAATATCTAGTGCACTAGATCCTTCTTCATAACAGAATACAGGGTTAATATCTAACTCTTTAATTTCAGGGAAATCAAGTGTTAATCTGGTTACACGTTTAAGTGTATCTTTAACTGCTTCAATGTCACATGGAGCATCTCCACGGTAACCTTCAAGTAATTTACTTACTTTTGTACTGTTGATTTGTTCTTCAATTGCTTCATCGGTTATTCCTGCACCTAATTTGAAGTTTACATCATTAATAAGGTTTACGTAGATTCCACCCATACCAAATCCAATGATTGGACCGAATTGTGCATCTCTAAGCATACCAATAAGTACTTCTTGACCTTTTGGCATCATTTTTTGTACTTCTACTCCATCAGGAACAATGTCAGGATGTGCTTCTTTAGCTCTTGCAATGATTTCTTCGAATTTTTCTTCGACTTCTTCTCTAGAGTTAATATTTACTTGCACTCCACCAATATCTGTTTTGTGTAAGATTTTATCAGATGCAATTTTTAGTACTACTGGATATTGCATATCATCTGCTGCTTGACCAGCTTCTTCTTTAGTAGTTGCTAGTACAATAGGTGCAGCTGATATTCCATATGCTTTTGCAACTTGGTAAGCTTCACTTCCTATGAGTGCATCTTTTCCACTTTCTTTTACAGATTCAATGATTTTTGTTGCTTCTTCTTTATCAATACCATCAAGGTTATCTACTGCAGATTCTTTTGATTTTTCTTTTATTTCTGAGTATACTTCCATACCTTTTAGAGCTTTTACTGCAGTTTCTGGGAATACAAAAGTTGGAATATTGTTTTCTCTTAATACTTTATTTTCTTCAACAAATGTTGGTCCACCCATGTTTACAACCATGATTGGTTTATTAAATTTGTTTTTAGCTTCTACTATAGCTTCTCCTACTTCTTTAGGTTTGTATGATGCTGTAGGACATGCCATAATAATTGCACTATCAATGTAATCTTCTGCAAGTACTATTTCTAATGTTTTTTCATATCCTTCAGGTGATGCATCACCCAATACATCTATAGGATTGTATACACTACCTTCTTCTGGAATAACTTCCCTAAGTTTAGCCATTGTTTCATCAGTTAATTCTGCAAGTACTAACTCTTCATCTTCTATTTTATCAGCTGTGAGTACTCCTCCACCACCAGCATTGGTAATTACTGCAATATTTCTACCATGTGGTAGTTCTGATTTTGAGAATGCTGTACCTAAGTCAAATAAGTCTTGCATTGATTTTGCTCTCATTACCCCACAGTTTTCAAATGCTGCATCAAATGCGAAGTCGTTTCCTGCAAGAGCACCTGTGTGTGATGATACTGCTTTTGCTCCTGCTTGAGATGAACCTGATTTAAGTAATATTACTGGTTTTTTCTGAGTAACTTTTTTCATCACTTCAAGGAATCTTTCTCCTTCACTTATTCCTTCAAGATATCCTAAAATTACATCTGTTTTATCATCATCTGCAAGTTCTTCTATTACATCAATTTCAGATATGTCTGCTTTGTTTCCAAGACTTACTACTTTACTAAATCCTATTCCTTCAGACACACTCCAATCAATGATAGCCACAGTCATTGCACCACTTTGGGATACAAATGCAATGTTTCCTGGTTTTGGCATGATTTGAGCAAATGAAGCATTTAATGGTGTATGTGCATCTAAACTTCCAAGACAGTTTGGTCCTTGAACATTTATATCATATTTTTTAGCAATTTCTTGAAGTTCTTCTTCAAGTTTTGTTCCTTCCCCACCAACTTCATTAAATCCTGCAGTTAATACTATGACATTTTTTATTCCTTTTTGTCCACATTCTTCAAGTGAAGCATTTGCGAATCTTGATGGAATTGCAATAACTGCTAAGTCACAGTCATCTGTTGGAATGTCTAATACAGATTTATATGCTGGGAATCCTAATATATCACCGTCAGCTTTAATGTTAATTGGATATACGTTTCCTTTGTAACCACATGTTCTTAAGTTATCTGTAACTATATAACCTAGTTTTCCTTCTTGACTTGAAGCACCTATTACAGCTACTCCTCTTGGATTGAATAATCCTGTGAGATCTTTCATAATTTATTTCTCCAATAAATGTATTTTTTCAAAATATTATTTCATAAAACAAACTCAAAAAGTATTTTGTTTTCATGAAAAAAAAAATATTCTGAAAAATATTTACATGATTTATCATTATTAATAATTATCATGTGTAGATGTTTATATTTATATTATTTTAATGTATATATATTTTTTTTAAATCAAATAAGAAATAATTAAAGATAAAATAAAAAAATTATACAATAAATAACAATTCAAATAAAAATAGTAAAAAAATTACGCTTTAATTTAAATTAATACATATTCTTAAAGAAGTTATAATTAATTAAAAAGAGTGTTAAATCCAAAAATATAAAATAAAAAGGAAACAGTATAAAATTAGATTATCATAGATAAACCAATTCTCTCACGACTTTCATCAACATCTAATACTTTCACATCCACAATATCACCCACACTAACTATATCCAATGGATGTTTAACAAACTGACTATCTGTTAATTGTGAAATATGTACTAAACCATCTTGATGAACACCAATATCTACAAATGCACCAAAATCAACAACATTACGGATAACACCCTGCAATACCATTCCTTCCTTTAAATCACTGATTTCAAGTACATCATTACGTAATATTGGTGCATCTAATTCTTCCCTAGGATCTCTACCAGGTTTTTTAAGTTCATCAATAATATCAGTTAATGTCCATTCATCAATAGCTAATTCTGCAGATAATTTCTTAATATCTTCCACTTTAATGTTAACCCCACCATTTATAACATCAGATAAATCATATCCATAAATAGTTAAAAGTGCTAAAGCCACATCATAAGATTCTGGATGCACACAAGTACTATCAAGAACATTTTTAGATTCATATATTCTCATGAAACCAGCACATTGCTCAAATGTTTTAGCACCGATACCTGGAACTTTTAATAGTTGATTTCTATCTATAAAAGGACCATTTTCTTCCCTATATTCAACAATATTATTAGCTATTCTTTTAGAGATACCTGCAACATGTTCCATGAGGGTTGCTGAAGCAGTATTTACATCTACACCAACACTATTTACACTTTTTTCAATTACTCCATCAAGTGACTGATCTAATTTTTTACTATCCATATCATGTTGATATTGACCCACACCAATAGATTTAGGATCAATTTTAACCAGTTCTGCTAAAGGATCCTGTAATCTACGAGCAATAGAAATTGCACCACGTATAGTTACATCATATTCTGGGAATTCATCCTGACCTAATGGACTAGCTGAATAAACTGAAGCACCCGCCTCATTAACTATTACATAACGAACATTGGTTCCCTTAATTATTTGAGAAATAACTTTTTCTGACTCACGTGAAGCAGTACCATTACCTAGTGAGATTAAATCAATATTATATTTTTTAATTAAATCCCTGACAATTTGAACTGTTTCATCAATTTTTTTCTGAGGTTCTGTTGGATATACAACTCCAGTATCTAACACATTACCATAACTATCTACAACAGCTAATTTACATCCAGTTCTAAATGCAGGATCCCATCCTAGTACTGTGTGATTTACTATAGGTGGCTGCATTAATAATTGTTCTAAATTTTTTTTGAACACTTTAATTGATTTATCTTCAGCAACATTTGTTAAAATTGTTCTGATTTCTCGTTCTATTGCTGGTGCTATTAAACGTTTATATGAATCTTTTATAGCATCTTTTATAAATTTAGTTGTATATTTATTATTAACAATTTTACCAGAATCATCTGACCAGTTAATTAATATTTCATCCTCTAAGAAAAATTCAATATTATCTAATGGGGCATCTAATTTAACTTTAAGAATTCCCTCTTTTTCACCCCTGTTGATTGCCAAAATTCTATGTTGTACAATATCTGAAATATCTTCTGAGTAATTGTAATACATTTCATAGTCAGAGCTCTGTTCTTTATCTTTAGCTTCTATTCTTAAAGCACCTTTTCTTATTGTAATATCCCTTATAAAACGTCTGAAACGTGCTTTATCAGAAATCATATCTGCTATAATATCATTTGCACCTTGTTTTGCTTCTTCGATTGTTTTTACTTGATCATTTAAATATTTTTCTGCTTCAATATCAATGGAATGATCTAACTTTTGATCATAAATAGTGAAAGCAAGTTTTTCCAGTCCTTTTTCACGTGCTTTTGTTGCTCTTGTTTGTTTTTTAGGTTTATATGGCCTGTATAAATCTTCTAAATCAACCAATGTTAAGGTATTTTCTATTTCCTGTTCGAGTTCTAAGGTTAATTTTCCCTGTTTTTCAATATTATTTAGAATTTGTCTTTTTCTATCTTCCAATTTGTTTAAGTAATTTAATCGTTCATTTAGTGTACGTAATGTTTCATCATTTAATCCACCAGTTGCTTCTTTTCTATATCTGGCTATAAAAGGTATTGTGTTATCTTCATTGATTAAAGTAATTGCTGCATCTGCTTGCCAAGGTTTGATATTTAATTCATGTGCTATTGTTTTTTCTATATCTATCATATTTAATACATCCTTTTGAACTGGAATTATAATATTATATTTCTCTAAAGTTACTTTAATATTTTCATAGTTAAAACTAATACAATAAATAATATAATATTATATAATAAAAAATGAAATATTTCGATGCGGTTAATAATGTCCAATAAGAAAACACCAAGTTTATACAGAAATTCCACTTCTACAAACTCAGGAATACCCAAATTAAAACAAACACAAAAACTAAAATCATATAAATCTTTTCCAATCAGGATAAACTCAACTAATATAACGTCTTTTCAACAAAATTCAACTAAAAAATTGTTATTATTTATAATACTTATAATAGCAGTAATATTAATTGTTTCAATTTTGAATAGTAATTTCGGAGTTGTAGAGGAAGAAACTAATTCAACCACAACAATAGTAAATCCAACCACTACCCTAATTGGCAATGATAGTATAGGTAGTGTTAGTAAATCAGGACCCTATGGAAACAGTAATTCCACTATAAAAATAGCATATATTTTTGGTGTACATCCCAGAGAGAATGGTTCACATAGATTAATGGAACAGGCATTACATGAAAAAGAGAATAATTTATCATATAGTTATTATATTTATCAAATCAATGTAACAGAAAATTCCACTGATTTTAGTCAAAGCCGAGATAATGGACAAAATTTAGCTAAAAAATATATTGTACCTAATATCTTGAATGATACATTTAATGCTGCAATAGATTGTCATTATAGTGACGGTTCATGGGGTGTGGAAAGATTTGTCTTTACTTCAGTAGAAAATAATTCTATAAGTTATAAGTTAAGTCAGGATTTAGCTGAACATTTTGACTGGCTAGAATATTATAATCCTAAAGACTCTGCAAGTAGTCCTAAATACCTTATAACTCCCCTAAATGAAGGAGGAGTACCATCAATAATCTATGAATCTTATAGTTATGATAATAATACAACAACACTTGAACATGATAAAGAGTTTATTTCATTTGTTGATCAATGGAATTTTAAGTAGTTAACCACTACTAATATTTTTTTGAGAAAAAAAGTTTAATAAAGAAAATAACTATTCATTTTTTGTAGTATTTCCTAAATTAAAGTATAATTT
>SUTP01000026.1 GCA_015062815.1 Methanosphaera stadtmanae
TGATTAAGAAAAAAGAATTATTTATATAATACTAAATTATTGAGTAATACTTTTTTTCTGTCAAAAATAATTTTGTCAGTGACTCAAATGTAATAGTTAATATTATACTTATGTGGTTGTCATGTTTAATAATTTTTTTTTAGATAGAAATCGAATAAATTGTATATTTTCGATAATTATGGGGATTATTGTAGGTTTAATATCTGCTTTTATATGTGTTTATTTTAATTTAGCAATTTTTGGAATTAATATATGTATATTTATATCACCATTAATTTCTGGTTTTGTTGAAATATTTTTTTCAAAAAGACTAACTAATTCAACTACGGGAGCAATAAGTGCTATAATTTTATTTGTTATAACTAATATAATTGGATGGCTATTTCCAACAAATCCGATACAATTTAATATTTTTACGTTTGGTGGATTATTAGTAATGTTACAAGCAGCATTTCCATTAACTGTTAATTATGTTTTAATAGGATTATTCTTTTTAATAGTATATGTTTTTGGTTTTATCGGTGGGACTATTGCTTCATGGTTTACTAATGATAACATTGCATTAACGACTACTGAAATTCAGGAAATTGCCACAGAAGAAAATGTATTAATTTTAACAAATCAACCAGATTTACCTATAAAAGAATATCATGGTTTAATTTTTGTAGAAAATATTATTGAATTTGATCAAAAACCTAAAAAGGAAATTATAAAATATATGGGTTCTACTTTAGAACAGAAAGAATTATTAAAACAACAAGATTATATTATTGCACAAAATTATATTTTAAATTCATTGAAAATGAAAGCAAAAGAAATCAATGCAAATGCGGTAATAGATATAGAAATTGATTATACTAATTATAATCTACATATACCTCCAGATGTTCTAATAACTGTATATGGGACTGCAGTAACTCTTGATGATAACTATTTTAATTCTCAATAATTTCTTATCATCATTTAAATGTAGTCTATATTAATTTCAAATCCATTTATACTTATCAGTCATAGGTAGACATTCACTAATAGAACATAATAGTGATATAATATTTAGTAAAGAAAAAATTTAATGAAAAAAAAGGTGGTGATTAAGAAGTTATTTAGAAACGAGTTCTGTCTAATAATTCTTTTTTCTTACCAGCATTCCATCCACCGGATGCTCTTTCAGCATGACCTACTTGTTGTACATATCCTGTTATTCTGTCATACCATTCTACGTTTCTTGTTTCACCACAATGGGAACATTTATCTTGTAATCCTTTCATTAATGTATTACAGTTAAGACAGAAACTTAATGCACTACTGTATGCCCAGAATCCAATATTTGTTTTCTTAGTTATTTTATCAGTCAAACTCATTAAACTGTCTGGATCACTATATGCTTCACCCATATAAGCATTGAATATGTGTCCACCTTGAGTTAATGGGTGGTAATCTGATTCTATTTTTATTTTTTCAGGTAAACTAAGGGATGTGTCTACTGGAACGTGGCTACTATTGGTATAATATGAAGCTTCACTGTCTCCGTTACATATTACTTGGTCTGGATATTTTTCTCTGTCAAGCATTGCGAATCGGTAGGCTGTACTTTCTGCAGGTGTTTGGATAACTCCCCATCTTAATCCAGTATTCTTTTTAAGTTCATCTGCTCTTTCGTTTATGTATTTTATAACATCTAGTCCAAATTTATTTGCATCTGGATCTTCAACTCCTGCTCCACATTGAGCTAAAAGCATTTCATTAAGTCCTACAAATCCAAAAGATAAAGTACTATTTTCTACACGGTAATATGGGTCTTCACCCATTTTTTGTGTTAAGAATGGTAAAATGTTGTAATCATTTAAACATTTCAATGCTCTCTCACGTCTTAACATAAGAACGTCTTCAACTATTTTCATGTAATCGTCTAAGTAATCATATACTTCATTTTCGTCACGAGCGTTATATCCGATTCTAGGAAGGTTCATGGTTACGTATGCTAAGTTTCCTGTTCTTAAACAGTCTGTTTCCCAGTCTCCAGTCCAATTGTTGGATAATCTAGTACGACATCCCATGTAATTTGACATATCACCCATATAATCTGGTAACATGTTGATGAAATATGCTGTTCCATATTTAGCGGATAAATAATGTACTCTTTCAATATCTTCACTAAATTCTGGGGTTAAACATTCTTTTCTTAAGTAATATATTGTATTAGGGAAAAGGTGAGGTTTTCCTTCAGCATCTCCTTTAATAAGTGCTTCAGTAAATGCTCTTTGTAATAATCTTACTTCTTTTTCAAAATCTCCATATACACCTACTACTTGACCTCCAGGTCCATAAGCAGGTTCATTTTTAAGGAAATCTGGAACTGTGAACTCAATACCTATGCTTGTAAATGGTACTTGTCCTCCACGTGCTGCGTAAGCCATGTTTAAGTTGAATATTAACATCTCAACAGATTGTTTAATTTTTTCATATGGAAGTCCAACTGCAAATGGTGCTACAAAAACATTCCATAAACTCATTGCTTGTCCACCACTCATGTTTTGTTGAGCAGCTAACATTATTTCTCCAGAATGGTTCATTAATGTTTCAATGTGGTGTGGTGTTTTTGCTACACTTGTATGATCACCAGTACCATCTACTTTTAAACCATATCTTATAAATTGTCTTAAATCATGTTGTAAACAGTTTATTGGACGTCCAGCAAAGAATTCGAGGTCGTGTATATGAACAGAACCATTCATGTGTGCATCAGCTAAATTGTGGGGTAATATATTTAATAATGCATATTGTTTTAATGATTCGTCTGCAACATATTTATGAATTGTTTCAGGGTTGTGCATCATATTTGCATTATCTTTGTTACCTGATTCAATTAAATTGGTTATGTTGTACACAGGCATTCCGAGTCGAGTATATTTTCTTCTTAAAGATTCTAATCCGTTTTCAGTTAATTTGGTATTGACCATTTCTCTGATTATTGGTGCAGTTAAATAGTCTAATTCAAGTTTTTTAAGTTCTTTATAAACTTCATTAGCAATTTTATTTGCAAGTTTGGGTGTTGTTTGTGTTTCTTGAATTAATGTATTTGCTATTTTACTTTTGTCGAATGGTTCTATAGTGTCTCTACCTGTTCTTACTCTTAGGGTGTTTGTGTTATAATATTTTTCAGCAAGATTTGTATTTTCTTTTTTTAGTATTTCATATACTAAATTTTTTATTTCTTTTGTTGTTATGTTGTCATGAGCTTCTTTAGATACTTTGTAAGCTATTTTTTCAGATAATCCTAAGGGGATGTTAATCATTATGAATGATCTTATTAATTTTTCATAACTAAATTTTTCTTTTATTCCATCGTTTTTGATTACATAAAACTCGTTTAAATTATATGTTTGTTGTATTGTCTCTGGATCTTTCATCATCTAAAACCACACCTCGATGTGTTGTATAAATTTTTATATTATCATTAGACTTACGAATTTTTTATAGTAAATCTTAATAAACTAGTTTTATATTTAGATATGTTAGTATATAAAATTTGGTTTTTTTTTTAAAAAAGTAGTTCGAAATTAATAAAACTATATATTATAAAAAAAGTGCAAAAAAGAGATGCATTTTATTATTTTTTTTAGAAAAATGCATCTAAAGAACTCTGTTTAGATTTGTCACTTTCGAATAAAGATGTGATAGATGTTTCTAATATCTCAATACGTTCAACAACATAGGGATTTATAGGATATCTATGTGATAAATCTTTTGATATGTCTAAATACTTCAATACAGATCCTTTTGATATGCTGAGAATTAAATTATTTCCACAAGTACACTCTCCTGAAAGTGGGATTCGTCTATATTTAGCTCCACATTTAGTACAACGTACTTTCTGCCTTGAAAATGCTCTAATATTTCCGGCCATATCTGGAAGGAAGTGTGAGTTTAAAACACCTTCAACAACACCTTTTTGGTCAACACATCTTAGTAATTCTGCAAGTCCGATTTGTCGTTCAACTTTATCTGTCATACTTTGTAATGATTTATATAAACAAATTTTTGGTCCGGCATGTATCGAACTAGTTGGGTGGGAATATCTCAAACCAAAATACTGTTCATCTGTGCCTAATCTGGATTCAACATTATCAACTAAATCATTAACATCTGATGGTTTAACACCACCTTCTTCTGTTTTATGATAAATTTCTAATGGAATTCTTGCCATACAATCAATATTATGTGATTCATCATCTATTTCTTCAGGATCAATTTTAATACTTAAAACTAATGGTGCATCCATACTACCTCCACGTGTACTTGGTAAATATGTTTTTCCAAAGTTAAGTAAAGAGTCCATTAAGAGCATAACAGCATCTTCATCACTATCACAATTTCGTCTTTTAGCAGAATGGAAATATGGGTGAGCATAACAACCTAAAGCTTTTGTATAACCAACTATACGGGCTAAAACTCCTGCAGATGTGTGTGGAGCAAGTCCAACAACTAGTTGACCTATCAAATCAGTTCGTGTTTCCGCATTGTAAAATGGTTCTAATCCATAATATTTAACTAATAAATCATCAATGAATTTGGATGCTTTTAATAAATAATCACCACATTTTTCTGATACAACAATATCTTGAATTTTAATTTCAATAATTTGATCATCGTTCGTTATAGGATTTCCATAAATATCCTGTGTATAATCCATTTCTAAAATTTTTTCATGTGTAACTCCAATTTCACTAGGAATAAAATGTGTTAATGGAAGATCGGTTGAATCATGTCTGATTGTTCCATCACGATATGTATAAACATCATTTTTGGCACGTAAAATACCTTTTTCTAATGGTTCTGGGAATTTATCTTCTGAAATTAATCCTTTAACACCTTTAACAGAATCTAATTTTCTCATGTTTATATTATCAAATGCATTGGATAGCAATTTACCTAATCTAATATTTTTCTTTCCAGGATTTTCTAGTTTTGTTCTAGAGCCACATACAGGACAAATTGCTTTAAATGATGTAACACGACATTGTGGATTAGTACATTCACATTTAGCTAGTTCAACATTAATGGTACCTTTTTTTGCGGCATCAACAATATTACGAATATTACCTGCATAATTGCCTATAGGGAATAATGAATGTGGTGCTGGTCTCATCAAACGTTCTTTACTTTTTTCAGGTCTTCCAACACGAGCACCAATGTATACTGGGGCTTTCGCTTTTATTTTAATCGGACTAATTAAATTAATAGCTTCAATAGTACTCATATCTTCATCTTCTGATAGATGTTTGCTAAGAGTTATCATTAAACTATATAAATCATTTGGATCCATTACATAAAAGTCATTATGTACATTATGTGGGATTCCTAACACTTCTATAATCCGTTTATGGTAATCAAGAGGTATTTTATTTATTTCAGATTCTAATACTTTTTCAGGGTCTTCAAATAAATTATATAGATAATCATGTAAGTCATTTAATTCTCTTTTAGTTACGTCATGATAATAATAGGTATATTTTGGATGAAGTGGTGAATTTGTTTTTTGAGCAATTTCTAGAGCTTGTTTAATATTTATTTCTAAATTCAACAATTGATCTAATTCTAATTCTTCTTTAAAATCTATTCCAAAGTCATCATGTGTTTCTTTAAAATAATCAGATACTTCTACTTCTTGCGCCCACCATTCTTCACACCAAGATGAGGCTTCTAAAGGAATATTACCTCTTAAGAATTCACCAAATGCAACTAACATATCTCCTAAAAATATAATTTCAGTAACATCTCTACGAATTGCAATTGCTTGTTGGATTGAAGTAACTTTCACAACATCGCCATTATTTAATTTTACAATGGGACCTTCTATAGAATCACAAGGTACAACACAATTTCCTTTACCTGGTTTTTCTATTTTCATTTGTGTACCTACAGCTAAAAATTCAACTATTTCCATAGTAGCGGGATGAACACCCATAGAAGCTAATCCACTATCTCGGGTTCTACCATATCTTAGTCTAAATCCACCTTTAGCACCAGGATATGCCATAACAGGTCTGCCTCCAATAATATCTTCCATATATTTAGCTTTCTTTTTAGGTTTCGGTGCAGACTCTTCTTCTTCTTTTTTATCTTGGGATTTTTTTTCAGATTTTGGGGCGGTAAATTCTTCTAACCAAGTCCAACCATCAATATTTAATGTATTCGCATATTTAACTATTTTACGGGATTTTTGGATAACTCCTTCTGCTATAGCAAGAAGAGCTCCTCCACGTAAATTATTTGTTTCAACACGAGGAAGATCTCTATGTTGTACTTCAACAGGATCTGTCTGTTCACCAGTTACTTCTACAGGGATTCCTCTTATTGCTTTTCGGACTTCTTCAGGAGTTGGTGAATATTGTAAATTAGTAACTTCTGATTCATATAATTCAACTTCTTCCACATAACGTTCAATTTCATCATCAGTAGGTTTATACCGGTCAAGTCCTTGTGAAATACGAATATAATCTCCTAATAATACAGCTAAAGCTGCAGCAGTACCTCCAGCACTACGGATAGGTCCGGCAAAATATACTCCAAAACATTTTGTTCCATCAGGATTATCTTTAATTTTAACTTTAGCAATTCCTTCTAGTGGTGCAGCTACAACTCCTTCTGTTAAAATAGCTAAAGCTGTACGGATAGCACTATCAGCATTTTTTTCTTGAACTTCATAATTATTAGGTTCACCCTCAACATCATCTTTTGTAGCTATTTCTTTAGCAACTTGGAAAGCAACTTCTTCTCTTGACATATCTTTTTCTAATTCTTTAATTCTTTTAGCAACTCCTTCAGGACCTACAAGCCCTTCTACACGTTCTGCTAAATCTTTTGCTAATGGAATTTCTGGTTCAAGTTCTAAATCTTTTCCTTGCTCTCGTGCTTGTCTAGCAATATCATATACTTCTTTAGTTTTTTCTTCAAGCATTTCAAAATAATCCATAATATTTTACCTCCCTTAAACCTATCATAAAATTATCATTGATTTTTTTTTATTTATGTGTGGATGTTGAATTTTATAATATTAGTATATAATTATTCTAATTATTGGATATATGTTTTTGTGATTTTTTTTTTACAAATTTTTTCATGAATAATTAAGTTTAAAACAAGAATTAAAATTAAGTTATATTGTTTCAATATTTTTTGTTTGTTTTTTCAGGGGCTTAGAGAATACCTTTCAAAATTAGCATTTATTAAAGGATATTTGAAATCCAACATAGATTGTTGTATTTAATGTTGGATTTAAATGAGTATTAAATAAATGTACTTATTGGTCTAATTTCATTTTGAAGAATGTTGGAATTTCTCTACCTTCAGTAACTACAATGTTGCATTGGTAAGTATCTATTAAAATTAATGTTTCCCATAGGAGGTATAGTACAAGCCCGTATTCACCGATAAAAAAGTAACTTACAAATAAAATAGCTCCCACAATAAATTCTACTATAAATCTTTGTTTAAATTCCTGATAATAATTTCCTAATCCTGGAATAATAAGACTTAGTAAAAGAGCTAATGTTAAATTTTTTTCTTTTGCTTTAGTCGAATCTCTTTTAATTTGGGTTTTATCTGATTCTTTAAATGTATAACCACATAATTTACAAGTCACACTATCATCTGTATTATATTGTTTACAATTTTGACAAATTTTCATTTTTTTCTTCCTGAATATTTTTTCCTGAATTTGATATTATTTATTACTTTCAAGTAATTTAATAACATTGATAAGAAATTAATAATTTTAAATATTTTATAGAAATAGTGATTTGAAATAAAAATTTATCGGAGTGGACAAAATAAAAAAATAAAAAAATAGATCATCTAATATGGTGATTATCTTATAAATACCATTATAAGAACTAAAGCAATAACTATTATTGCTGCTACTATCATATTTGCTGATCCACTTACACTATTTGAGGATCCATTACTTCCTGATTTTGCAGGAGAACCTGCATTTTTATTTACGTTGGTTATAATGAAACCTTCTTCTCTTAATGATTGGGTAAATGATAAATTATCACTCATCTAAAAACACTTCCTTTATATTATTTTTTATATTGTTAATACTTTTTAATGATTTGTATAAAATCTTATAATTTTGTATCACGTATTCTTTAATAAAATTCTAAATAACTTTATTATTTTATCTGTTTTGGTGTATGGAATTATTTCCTTCTAACTTATTGTCCCTATAATAACTGTTTCATTTTTAATAAATTTAAAAGAATTTTCTTTTAATTATTATTAATAATGATAAATTAATATATATTATAATATTTCTATTATTAAAGATAAATAGTTATACATAATAATATAGATTAAGATGATTTTATTTTTGGATTACTATTTCATAGAGGTAAATTATGTCTGATGAAAATTTAAATAAAAAATGGAAATATGAGTATTTTGAAATTTTTGCAAAAAATAATGAAGATAAAAAAGAACTAGAACAAGCGGATAAATTAAAAATAGAACATTTTCCGCCGGTTATTGCTAAATTTTATGATGATATAAATGAGTCTGAATTAATTAAATTATGTCAAGGTAAACTTGTTCTCAAAAAAGGAAAATTATCTAATAATAATAATCAGATAGTTCAAATAAATTATGAAAAAGTATTGAAAGTACAATTAGACAATTTAATGAAACAACAAATTGCTAAATTGGAACAAGAAGATCCAAACTTCTTAAAAGATGATGAAAAAGAAATAATTGATAACTCTGATTTTCCTTTTATTAAATTAATGACTTTGGTTTATTCTAAAGACACTGATGAAATGACTCATGAAGATCAAGATAAATGGAAAAAGTATATGAATCAATTTATTAATCAGCAGATAATTTTTGGAATGGTGAATAATTATTATACTATGAATTTATATCAAGATAATCTCTATTCAACAACATTTCAAACTCCATATAATAAAAAAGAAGTTTGGGAAAAGTACACAGATAATAATCAGGGATTATGTTTAACTTATGATTTTAAGGAAATAACTGAAAGAAATGTAAAATTACTTCAAAGAATCTTTCCAGTGATTTACTCTAATGGAAAATTATCTTGTGATGATTTTGATTATAAAATATATAATCCTCATTGTGGATTAATGTCCAAACCTGAAAGCAATTTTATTGAATTTGATAATGAATGGGAATATATTACTCATCATAAATATACAGAAACAGAATATAAAATGTTAGATACTTTACTTGAACCAGTATATGCAAAAACAATGGAATATCCTCCATTAAAAAATATAATTGATTCCATGTATATGATTGAAGAAAATTCAGAAATTAATTATGATTTTGATGGAATTATTGCGGATGTAACTGAATTATTTAATTCTTCTGAATTTAAAGAGTTAATCCATGATTCTTTTGAAAAAGTACTTGAAATAACAGAAGATTCAATTGAAATAGATTTTATGAAACCTGAAGCTGTATATTTAGGATTAAATTTTCCAGAAGATAAATTGGACACATATAAAAAGTTAACTGAAGAAGAGAATGTTAGAATTTTTAAAATAAATCAAAAAGATGATTTTCTTTATAAAACATTATTATAAGGGATAATATGACTAAAACATCTTATATGAAGCTGGTTGAAATATATGAGAGGATATCTTCAACTACTAGTAGATTAGAAAAAACTGAAATAATAGCAAACTTTTTGAAAGAAATAAAAGAAACGGATTCTGAAGGAATATATGATATTACTTTATTATTACAAGGAAAAATATTCCCTTCTTGGAGTGATAAGGAAATGGGAATTTCTACTCAGTTAATAATCAAAGCTTTATCTAAATTACTTGGGGAAAATGCTAAACATATTGAGGATAAATTAGCTTCTGTAGGTGATATGGGTGAGATAACTCAGGAACTTGTTGATAATAATAAACAAGTAACCTTTTTTAAAGTACCATTAACTGTAAAAAAAGTTGTTGATAATCTTAGAAAAACTGAAACAATATCTGGAAGTAAATCACAAAATAAAAAGTTAAATTATATTTTAGAATTATATGCTTCTGCTGAACCACTTGAGGCAAAATATATTACACGTACAATAACGGAAAAATTAAGGATTGGTGTGGGTGAAGGTACACTTGTAGATGCAATAGCTCAATCATATAATATAGATAAGGAGATTGTAGATAGGGCTTACATGTTATCTAATGATTTGGGGGAAGTAGCTCAAAAAGCTTCAATATCAGTTTCAGAATTAAAAAAATTAACAATAACTCCCGGTAAACCTATAAAACCTATGCTTGCTCAGTTAAGTCCTGGAATAAGTGAAAGTATAACTGAAATGGAAAAAGTTATATGTGAAACTAAATATGATGGAATTAGAGTTCAAATACATCATTCAAATAATGAAACAAAAATATTCACCCGAAGGTTGGAAAATGTTACAAATGCACTTCCAGAAGTTGTTGAATATATAGAAAACGCATTACCTGATAAAGATTTCATAGTTGAAGGTGAAGTGATAGCTACAAAAGATAATAAACCAATTTCATTCCAATATATTCTTCAAAGAGTTAAACGTAAATATGATATTGAAAAAATGCGAGAAAAAATTCCACTTAAAATATTCTTATTTGATGTATTGTATTATGATAAACCAGTAGCTGAAAAACCTATGGGCGATAGACGTGAGCTTTTAGAAGAAATTGTTAAAACTTCCGATGATGTAGAGCTTAGTACTATGAAAATTGTCACTTCAAAAAATATAACTGATGCTGAAGAATTATTTGACTGGTCTATAAATGCAGGTCATGAAGGAATCATGTTTAAGGATATAACCAGTCCTTATTCGCCAGGAAAGCGTGGTAAAAATATGTTAAAATATAAACCAATTCGTGAAACTTTGGATTGTGTAATAACTGGTGGAACTTATGGTAAAGGTAAACGTGCTAAATTCTTTGGTTCTTATTTAATTTCTTTATTTGATGAAGATGATGGTGAATATAAAACTCTTGCACATGCAGCAACAGGTATGGATGATGATATGCTCGCAACACTTACTGAAAGAATGGAAAAATTAGTAATCTCAAGAAATGAACAAAAAGTAATTTTTAAACCTGAAGTTATCTTGGAAGTTGCTTATAGTGAAATAGTTGAAAGTAATGAATATGAAAGTGGTTATTCTTTACGTTTTCCAGCAATCAAAGGAATTAGGGATGATATTGGATTGGATCAGGTAGACACTATATCTAAACTTCATCAGATGATTAAATTACAAAATAATTAATACCAATAAATATATAATTATTAATAATAATTATGCAAGACAAAACAATTTTCAAAATAACTTTAATAACCACAATAATAGGTTTAGTAGGAATAATCTTAACAACCGGATTAGTAAACCCTGAACATTTAACTATTGATAAAATTGATAAATCAAAAATAGATAATCAAGTTGAAATTACTGCAATAGTTTCAAACGTAATAATCACAAATACTCAAACAACAATAATCACATTAACTGATGGTACTGGAACAATAAGTGCTGTAATATTTTCTAAAATGGATAATTCATTAAATATAAAAAATAATGTGACTGTTATTGGGAGAGTAACTGAGTATAACGGTCAATTAGAATTGATAATTGATGATCAAAAAAATATAAAATTGAATAATTAATTAATGATTAATTTTCAAATTAACTTTTTTTCCATTCAAATCCTCAAATTATAATATAATGGTATAAGAAAAATAATTATTATAAACAGAGGATTTGATTAAAATAACAACAATTTCTAATTATAAATATAACAAAAATATATTAATTATTCCAGCAATAATTGCATTTATTGTTTCTTTACTCTTATTATATAAATATACATATCCTATATCATGGGATGTTTATTACCATGTTCATATGATTAATTTATATTTAGAAAAAGGACTTGTTTTTTGGGATTATGAAACTGTTGCACCTGTAGGTAGACTAATCATGTATCCACCATTGTTTCATTTAATACTGGCAGGGTTATCTAAAATTACAAATATTTTACCTATGGAATTGGCGAAACTACTTCAGCCTTTGTTTGCATTTTATTTAATAGGAGTAATAACTTATGTTGGGTATAAATTATCCGATGCCTTCACAGGTTTTGTGACAGGTTTAATTGCGATGCTTTGTTTTGTTACTTTTAATAGGTCTGTTATATGTACTCCTGCTACAATAGCCATAGGTTTGTCAATGTTATCTTGTTTATATTTATATTTAGGTATTAATCAAGATAAGATAAAATATTATATAATCTCAAGTATATGTCTAGCTTTAGTTTGTAATCTACACATGGCAACTGCTTTAATTTCAATAGGTGTTTTAGGATTATATGGATTAATTCAATTGTTTAAAAAAAATTTAAATATAACCTATTTATTCATTTATCTGGTATTCTTTGTTATACTAGGATTACCTTGGTGGATTTATATTTATTTAAATTATAAGTTAATGTTCAATTCTATTGGTGGAAATCCTTTACTTTTAACAAAGTTTTTTATAAACTATTTTGGAATAACGCCTACAATTTTAACAATAATGGGCGTCTATGATTTATATAAGGAAAAATCAGATAAATCTATATTTTTAATTGTATGGGCTTTATCTATTGTTTTGTTAAGTCAAATTAATTATTTAGGATTTGAAACCGTTTCAATAAGAATTCTTGAAGTTGCTAGTTATCCATTAATTTTAATTGCAGGTATAGGTTTTGTTTATATTTATGATAAAATTATTAAAAACATGAAATTAAAATATTTTATATTGATTTTGTTGATATTATTATCATCCTTAACAAGTTTGGTTTATGTTGATGATTATACGCCTGATTTGATGACAGAAAATGATTCTGATAATTTAATAATTCCACAGAATTTGCATATATTAGTAGATCCTATGGGTTCATTATATCATGTTTCAATTATATCTTCAAGATATGGTGATTATAATTTGGCTTTAAATCGTTATGATGTAATGGAGTGGTTTGAAAATAATACAAATCATAAACTGTTGGTTTCACAAGATGCTGTCATGGATACAATAATAGTTTCTACTAGTAAAACACCTGTAGTGTATGGTGGATTCACAGAATCAATACCTGAATATGTTGTTGATCCAGTACACATTGTTAATAATCAGTCAACATCAGCAGAACTTCGAGATTTAAATGTGGGTTATATTCTTTTGTATAAAAATAAAACTGTTCCTAGTTATGCCCAAGAAGTATATTCTAATGATTACTATAAAATTTGCACAATAAGGACGGATTATTTATGAAAAAAATCAAAATAATACTTTTATTTTTTCTTTTGTTGATAATATGTGGGATATGCGTAATTCATTCATCTTATACTGACCATATAACTTCAACGGAAAATACTATAATAATTTCAGTATGTACTGGTCAAATGAGAGGACTAGAAACAGGAGTATCTGTTTATGCAGGATACAATAAAATACCATTAATTTTATCAGATAAAACATTACCTTCTCAATTGAAAAAATGGTTACCGGGTTATATTCAGGAGAATGATATAAGTGATGTTATTGTTGTTGGAGAATTAACACCTTATCAATTATTTGAATTATCCACATTTGGTGTGAACATCAAACAGATTACAGGTAATAGTATTGCAGATATATTGACAAAAATAGCAGATAATACTGATGATAAAAATAATGATACTTTAATATTTACTTCTTCTGAACCTATAGCTGGAGAATTGGGTGCTTATATGAAAGTGCCTGTATTTATAACAACTCAAAATAGTTCTTATAATTCTGCAGATTATTTGGATTCGAAGTATGTGGAATATATTGAAAATCATGATATTAAACATATTATAATAGTAGGATCATTACAGGATACTTTAAAAAAACAGTTGTATGATTTTAATATAAGTATTGAGGAAATAAATGGTGTTGATAGTTTAGAATTAAGTAATAATATTAATTCAAAATTAATTGCTGAAGGATATATTAATAACACAAACACAGCTTATTATGGATTTTTTGGTGAATTACCAACAATAATTCCTCATGTTGTTGAAAATAATGCAATATTGATTGAAGATTCTTCAAATAATGGAAATATTGTTGAATATTTAAAAGAAAACAATATAAGTCAACTGTATTTAACAAGAAATACTGAATCACAATATATTCAAATGGAAGAACCAGATTATATTTCTTCAGAAACAGTTAAAAATTTAAGAGATAATAATATTTCTGTTAATATGCTTGTAAATGAGAGAACATTAGATGAAGCAACAGGATTGTATGATAATAAGATAATTACTGCAGAAAGTATGAAAAATAATACTCATGATAATAGTATCACCGTAAATCAAAATATTATTGATCAGGAACCACCTATAATTTCAATTATTAATAAAAGTGGGGGTGTTGACTCAAATAATATTAGTTTCAATGTTACAAAAATTTTTAATAATAGTTATAGTGTTAAATGGGATACTATTCACCCTTATAATTACATTCAAATAAATGAAACGGACTATACAATTTTATCTGATAATGGTTATGAATTCAAATGGCATAAAAGTTCTGATAATAAATGGATAGTTGATTATTACTTCAATGGTACTCATTATTATAATACAACGTGGATTAAAAATATGGATAATTCATGGAATGAAATCCAATTTTATCAAGAATATAAGTGGCAATTTGATGGTAATGTGTGGTATTGTTTAAATGATAATTCTGAAATAATTTATCATTTAGATGTTACTCAAAAAGATAATCTATAATTTATAGAACTGATAAAAATATTATTATATAAAAGAAATAATTCTTTTTGAAATTATATTTAAGAAAATTAAATTCTAAAGGAGCTTAGAAAATACATGAAACAATTATTTGGTACATTTGGGGTAAGACGAGTAGCAAATCAAGTTTTAACTCCGGAATTTGCATCTAAAATTGCAGCAGCATATGGTACTAAAGTTAAAGGAACCATAGCTATAGGTTCTGATCCAAGAACTTCTTCTGAAATGATTAAACATGCAGTTACAGCAGGTTTATTATCTGTAGGCTGTAATGTTGTGGATCTTGGAACGCTTCCTACACCAGCAGTACAATATGCAGTTAGACAATATTATGATGGTGGAATAATGGTAACTGCTTCACACAATCCACCAAAATATAATGGATTAAAACTTTTAGATAAAGATGGTATAGGAACACCTGATGACTTGGAAGAAGAGATTGAAGATATCTACTTCAATGATAAACAAGAACGTGTATCCTGGAGTCAAATAGGTAAAGCCTACAAAAGAAATATTACTGATGAGTATATTAATGAAGTAATAAATCGAGTAGATAGTGAAAAAATTAAAGAAGCTAAATTAAAAGTAGTTATTGATTGTGGTTCTGGTGCTGCATGTGATACAACACCATATATTGTACGAAAATTAGGATGTGAAGTCACAACTCTTAATTGTCAACCTGATGGTGCTTTTCCTGGAAGAAATCCAGAACCAACTGAAGACAATCTTCAAGATTTAATTCAAGTAGTTAAAGCAGTAGGAGCAGATATTGGAATAGCTCATGATGGGGATGCTGATAGAACTATTTGTATTGATGAAAATGGACAATTTGTATTTGGAGATAAATCGTTTGCTCTAGTAGAAAAAAGTATGCTAGAAAAAAATAATGGTGGAAAAATAGTTACAACTGTTGCAACGAGTAATGCAATTAGAGATATTGCACTTGAAAATAATGGGGAAATAATTTTAACTAAAGTAGGAGACTTAGTTGTAGCACGTAAATTACAAGAAATAAATGGTTTATTTGGTGGAGAAGAAAATGGTGGTTTAATCTTCCCTGATTTTGTATATGGAAGAGATTCTGGACTTGCTACAGCAATGTTACTTGAAATATTAGCAACTTCTGGAAAACCATTATCTGAACTTATAGAGGAATTACCAACATATTACTCAGAAAAAATGAAAATCGAATGTGCTGATGATAAAAAAACAATTGTAGCAGAAGGTATATTAAAAGAAACCACAGATTATGAAGTGGATACTACTGATGGTGTTAAAATAATTGTTGATGATGGTTGGGTTATAATAAGACCTTCTGGAACAGAACCAATTTATAGATGTTTTTCTGAAGCAAAAACTCCTGAAGAAGCAAAAAGACTTGTTGAATTTGGAATGGATTTAATTAAGAAATATTTAGATTAAATTCCTTATTTTTTTAACATATTTTTTCTGTATTATTATACCGTTTAGTATTATTTTTTATATCTTGTTTTATAAATATTAAATATAATAAATAAAATTTATTCGTAATACTTATTCTTTAAATATTTTATCTTATTATATAATTTAAGGAAGGAAATAGAATGACTAATATACAACTAGAAATAGCAATTAGATTAAAAGATATGAGAGAAGTCTATGAAATCAGTGTACAAGAGATGGCTAAACAATTAGATGTCTCTGTAGATACATATAATAAATATGAATCTGGTGAAATAGATATTCCTGCTAGTATTATTTATGAAGCATCCCAAATTTTTGATATAGACACAAGTTTACTTTTAACAGGTGAAGATACAAATATGAATGTATTTGCAGTAACAAGAAAAAATAAGGGTGTTAGAGTAGAAAGACGAAAAGAATATGATTATGAAAATTTAGCTTTTAATTTCTCACATAAATCCATAGAACCATTTGTTGTAACAGTATATCCAAAAGGTGATGATTATGTGCCTGAAGCAAATTACCATAAAGGTTTTGAATTTGTATATATTCTTCAAGGAAAAATAAGAATTTATATTAAGGATAATGTAATTGATTTAGAAGAAGGTGATTCTATTTACTTTAATTCATTACATAAACATGCTATGGCTGCAATAGGAGATAAAGAAGCGAAATTTTTAGATGTACTAACTTAGAGGTGAATTAATGACATCATTATTGGATAGGTATGTTGAAAAAACAGAATTTGAGTCCTATGAAGATTTTTGTGAAAATTTAAATATAAAAATACCCGAAGGATTTAATTATGCATATGCTATTGTAGATACTTATGCAAAAGAGCAACCAGATAAAGTAGCTCTTGTATGGTGTAATGATGATGAAGATAAAATTTTCACATTCAAAGATTTAAAGTATTACAGTGATAAAGCTGCAAATTTTTTCACATCAATAGGAGTAAAACGTGGGGATAGGGTTTTATTAACATTAAAAAGTCGTTATGATTTTTGGTATTGTATGTTAGCATTACATAAAATTAAAGCAATAGCTGTACCTGCTACACACATGTTAAAACCAGAAGATATAGAATATCGTATTACTGCTGGAGGTATAAATACTGTAATAACTATTCGTGAAGAAGGAGTACCTGAAAGCTACGCGGAAGTTGAAAAAACTTTAGGTTTAAAACTAAACAAAATATTTGCTGGTGACAAAGATATGCCTGGATGGTATAATCTACGTGAAGAAGTTGAAAAAGCTTCAAGCAATTGGGAAAGACCAAACTATGAAAATGATACTGTACATGATATTTCAGTTTTATTTTTCTCCTCAGGTTCTACAGGTCAACCTAAAATGATTAAACATAGCTTTGATTATCCATTAGCACATATTGTTACATCAAAATATTGGCATCAAGTAATAGATGGAGGATTACATTATACAATTGCTGATACAGGATGGGGTAAAGCATTATGGGGTGAAATTTATGGTCCTTGGATAGCAGGTTCTGGGATATACATATATGATTATGATAGATTCCATCCATTAGAAGTTCTATCTAAAGCATTAGACCATAACATAACAACATTATGTTGTCCTCCAACAATGTATAGATTTTTCATTTCAGAAGGTATAGAAAATCTTGATTTTTCATCATTAAAACATCCAA
Source organism: Methanosphaera stadtmanae (assembly GCA_015062815.1). Lineage (GTDB taxonomy): Archaea > Methanobacteriota > Methanobacteria > Methanobacteriales > Methanobacteriaceae > Methanosphaera > Methanosphaera stadtmanae_B. The sequence goes on from SUTP01000026.1 coordinate 17,954, forward strand.
CTACAGCAGGAGAACCTTTAAATGATGAAGTATTTTATAAATTTAAAGAATTAACTGGTCTTGAAATAAGAGAATCTTTTGGTCAAACAGAAACAATAGCAACACTAGCTAATTTTCCATGGATAGATTTAAAATTGGGATCTATGGGAAAACCAGCACCTTTATTTGATATTCATTTATTAAATAATGAAGGTAAAGACTGTGATGTTGGTGAAATTGGGGAAATAGTATTTGATATTTCTAAAGGTTATCCTCTTGGTTTGTTCAAAGGTTATTATAATAATGAAGAAAAAACTAACGAAACCATATATGATGGTTATTATCATACAGGAGATTCTGCTTGGATAGATGAAGATGGATACTACTGGTACAAAGGCAGAATAGATGATGTAATAAAAAGTTCAGGATATAAAATAGGTCCATATGAAGTAGAAAGTGCATTATTATCTCATGAAGCAGTACTTGACTGTGCTGTTACGGGTATTCCACATCCAATCCGTGGTCAAATAGTTAAAGCAACAATAGTATTAGCTGATGGTTATGAACCATCCGATGATTTAACTAAAGATATACAAAATCACGTGAAACATGTTACTGCACCATATAAATATCCTCGTGCTATTGAATATGTTGATGAACTACCAAAAACTATCAGTGGAAAAATCATGCGTAAAAAAATCCGTTTAGCTGATGAAGAAAAATATAAAAAATAACTAATTATTTTTCTTTAATAATCTTTTTTTCTAAATTAGACTATTTTTTCATATTCATATTTATCGTCTTCTATGAGAATTTTATGACTACTTTTTTCAATATCATCAGAATATATTATTTCCTCATAGACTTCTTTAGGGATTTTATAATAATAATATAAATTACCATTTAAATATTTAATTTCTATTAACTCATTGTATTTATCATATCCAATATAATCAATATAACTAGAATCTATGTGAATTTTTTTCAAGAAAATATCTCCTTCAATAATTATTCACAGAAAAAGTTTAATAGCTCTTTTTAGATTAAAAAGATTATTTGTGGGGGAGGTTAATATTATTTATGTCTTGAATTTAATTCTTCAAATAAATCATCAATAGGTATGCCTTGATACGCAAGATTAGTTATAATAAAGAATATTAAATCAGCAGACTCATGAACCAAATCTTCTTTATTCTTAGTGGCTAAAATAACTTCAGTTGCTTCTTCACCTAATTTTTCAAGAATTTTATCTTCAGCTTTTTTATCTGAATCTTGCATTAATTTGGAAGTATATGAATCTATAGGATTTTCTTTTCTATCTACAAGTGTATTATATACTTCTCTTATTATTTCATCTTTCATTATTTCACTCGTTTATTGCTTTGCTGTTTTTTCTTAAGCTACTTGTTATAGCGATTAAAGGATGTTGAGCATCTTCAATTATTTCAATATCCTTCAATGAGAAAATTCCATTTTTCTCAGCTGTTTTTTCAATTCCTAATTTAATATCTTTATTTAATGTAATTACATATGCTGATATTTCAGAATTACCCATCTGATTAGAAGCTACTAATCTATGATGTCCATCTACTACTAAATATTGTGTTTTATTCTTTTTAACAACAATAATTGGCTCAGCTAGACCTCTTTCTATTTCATATTTTCTTCCTTCAAGTTCATCAGCATATACTTTATCTTGAGTAGGTTTTAAATAGTTTATAGGCACTTTATTTTCAGTTAAACAAGTTTTAAGTCCATATAATTGTTCTAAAGTTTCTCTAAATTGATTAACTTTTTCTGGTGTGGAACGTTCTATATGGGAACGTAAAATATCTGTATTAGTTATAATCCCAACAACCTTAAATTTTTCATTAGTAACGGGTAATCTTGATACACCCATTCTAAACATTACTCGTGAAGCATCATTAATATCTAATTCTTCATTTGCAATCACAATATCCTGTGACATCATTCCTTCAACGGTAGGAGTTATGTCTCTAGTAAGAATATCAGAAGCTGTTATTATACCTACTATTTGATTATTTTTCTCCACTGGAAAACCATCATGTCCGGTTTTTTTTATCATATCTTTTATTTCTGATATTGGCATATCTGGAGTAACTGTAATAACATCACGGGTCATGTAGTCTTTTACTTTTTTATAGTTAGTCATCAACATCCCTTCGTTGTTTAAAAAAATGGAAAAAATTATAATTGATCAAGTTTTTCCTTAATCATTTTATTAGTATCACCTGCATTAGCTTTTCCTCTAGTTAACCTCATAACTTGACCAACAAGGAAATTAACTGCATTAGTTTTACCATTTTTATAATCTTCGATAGCATTAGGATTTTCGGCAATTGCTTGATCTACTGCTTTTACAATAGCATCGTCTTCAACTACTCCTAAAATATCCATTTCCTGAGCAATTTCTTTAGGAGTTTTATCATTAAGAGGCATTTGTTCAATAAGTTTATGTCCAGCTTCAGGTGTAATTTGTTTAGATTCTATAAGATTAATGAACTCAACAATATCTGATGATGTGATTTTACTTTCATTAAATTGAAGTTTATTATAATTTAATACACGTTTTAATTCATCTCTCATTATTCTAGCTGCAATTTTATTATCTGCTTCTTTGACTACTTCTTCATAAGCATCAGCTAATTCAAGTTCTGATGTTAATACTTTAGCATCTTTTTCATCAATACCATATTGTTCAACAAATCTTACTTTCTTGAGATGAGCTGGTTCTGGCATATTTTCTCTAATTTTTTCTACACGAGCAGGGTCAATTTTTAATGGTGGTAAATCTGGATCTGGAATGTATCTGTAATCATCAGCATCTTCTTTTAATCTCATAGGAACAGTAATCATTTGAGATTCAAGATATGCACGAGTTTCTTGTTGTACTTCTCCACCTCTTCTAAGAATATTTTTTTGTCTGATTAATTCAAATTTAAGAACTTTGTATGCTCCTTTAATTGAGTTAACATTCTTTACTTCAGCTCTTTTTCCACCTTCAATAGAAATGTTAACGTCTGCTCTCATAGTACCTTCTCCACGAGCACTACCACTGTAATTTAATACACGTATAAGTTCATTTAAAAAACTTCTAGCTTCTTCAGGTGATTTCATATCCGGTTCAGTTACAATTTCAATAAGAGGAATACCTGATCTATTGAAGTTCACAGTACCTCTATCTGGTTTGTATTGTCCAGGATCTTCTTCAACGTGTATTTCATGGATTCTCACACCATTTAATTCTCCTTTAATTCCTACAGGAACTGAAGTTCGTTGGTACCCACTGGATAAATCAGGATAGTCATAATGTTTTCTCATGAAATAAATAACTTCATCAGATATTTCACATCCTAACATTAAAGCAACTTTGATAGCATTATCAAGTGCTGATTGATTAGGTGGGTAAGGTTTAGCACCTGGCTGATTTAAACATACAGGACATATATTTTCGTTGTTGGGAGCTGATTGATAATTTGTAGGGCAACTACAAAATAGTTTTGAATTTGTATTTAATTGAACGTGAATTTCTAGTCCACACATCATATCTGTAATAAGCATTCCTCCATTTCAAATAATCTTTTTTGTTAATAAAATAATGATTTAAGTAGCTTCTTCATTAAACTATATTATATATTTATATTGATTTTTACTTAATTTAAATTTTTATGTAATTATATTTTTTTAATATCTAAGTTTTCATGACACATATCAATATATCTTTGAATATATGGATCTAATTCGGGTCTTAAATTGTTACCTTTATCAAGTAAACTCAAATCAGAAAAACTTCCTTTGAGTTCACGATTAGCCCATGAAACTTCTTCTTCTACTCGTTTACCATATCGGTTACCATACATTTTAAACAAAGGGAATTTTGTAATACCATTACTTCCTGCTTTAAGTAAAACTCCAATATTTGCAAGATTATCTGTCCATGTACCACTAATAATTTCAATATTAGGGAATCTTATTCTAACACTTGCAACAATACTGGCGTAATAAAAAGATGCAGGTTGTGGAGTTAAATTATATTCAGTATCTGGATGAGGATTCAATGAATAAAAAATTATTCTATCAATATCTAATTCTTCTATCAAATCAAATAAATCATTTAAATGATTTAATTCTTCACCTAATCCGATAATTATTGTTATAGCTTTTTTATAACCAACTTCTTCTGCTGTTCTTAACATATGTTTAATTTCATCTAAAGGTTTACTAGGACACACATAATCATGAAACTTGGGGTTAGCTGTTTCAACAGCACCAGTCACACCAATTATTTCATCACCATACTGGTCTAACTCATTTGTAATACCTATATTAAGCCATACAGGATTATCAGTTATATCATAAATAGTTTCGGATATTTCTCTTATCTGATCTGTACTGTATACCCCGTAACCTCCAGATAAAAATTCAATATTCCATCCAATACGTTTAATAAGTTCAGCTTCAGCATATATTCCCTTAACATGTCTTATTGCTTTTTCAGGATTATCAATTCTATTTTTTTGTGATGACATATAACAGAATTTACAATCACCTTTTTCACACCACCATGATAAGAATATAGCTCTTTCAAGACTAACTTCCTTACCATGAACTTTTTCAGTTATTTGGTTTGCTTCAATAAGTAAATCGAATATTTCCTTGTTTTTTATTTTTTCAATTAACTCCATCTTATTCTCCTTAAAAATTATAAAATATTCTATTATATATTTTATTTTTCATTAACTATAATACTATTTTTAATTTATTTTTGTTTTTTAAAAATTATAGAAATAAGATTATTTTTTGCATATGTTTTTTCATTAATTTCTCTATCTTGATTATTCTTATTTTTTTTTAAAAACCATAAACTTTAAATACTATAAAAACAAATAGTATATTGTACTTTAAAATAGCCTATTCAAAAGAATAATTCTAATTTTTGGGTTTATTTTAGTAGTAACATTTATATATTACAAGAAATATATAATGGTATGTAAGATGGATTCTTATATGTGCCGTCGTGGCTCAGTAGGTAGAGCGTTCGGCTGTTAACCGATTGGTCACAGGTTCAAGTCCTGTCGACGGCGCTACAATTTTTTTGGGCCCATAGCTTAGCCAGGTAGAGCGCCCGGCTCATAACCGGGCGGCCATGGGTTCGAACCCCATTGGGCC
>SUTP01000097.1 GCA_015062815.1 Methanosphaera stadtmanae
GATCAATATGTAATGTAGTTTTGTTAATTTTTTCTATTTCATAATTATTTTTAATTTTGACATGGTTAGTTATCTTTTATTTTATTATTTTTATCTTTTATTATTTTGATATTTATTGTTTGTAGTATGTATTTTATTGTTGGTTTTTTTAATTTAAAGTATGTCATTTTGCATGTCATTTTTTGACATGTTATTTTGACATGGTTATTTTGAGTCATATAAGTAGATTTTATCTGATTACATATATAAAAATAGAAAATATAATATGTTTCAAAAACATGCAAACATACCATTACAAGAAGATGGAACTTCATAACCGAAAGATGGTACTTTTACAAAAATCTAGGAGAAGTCGTTAAATCGCTAAATAAAAGGCTATTATGAAATTTACAAAGATGGTATTATATTATATATTATTCAGATTCAAGATTTATTCTGATAATTACTCATAGCAAAATTTTACTTATGAAAATCAAGCATAAACTATCAAATATCAATTAAATAATCCTATATTTAAAAAAAAACTCATAAAACTTAATCCATTTATTTAAACAATATATATTACAATTTAATTATTTTAACTAATATTTTACATTTTATTATCATAGTTTATATTTTTTTCAATATTAAACATCAAAAAATATATACTTACAATAGAACAAATTATACTATACTAATGTAAAATAACTAAATTCTTTTTTACCTCTACTAATCATATTATACTAAGATAAAATTTTAATTCAAGAAGGTATGATCAATCCTAAACGAGTTAAAATGTCATAATCTTTTCCAAAAAAAGAAAAAAAAGATTTTAAAACTTAAAAACTAAACCTATGGAGAAAATAGCCATGTCAACAAAAAAAGTAACAATAAACATTGATGAAGAAGTCTGGGAAAAATACATTAAAAAAATAGAAGAAAAAGAAGGAACTACCTATGGAAAACTAGGAAAAACAATATCAGAATTAATACAAACATACTATCTCAATGATGAAATAACAATGGATAACACAGAATTAACACAAGAGATTATACAAATAAAAGAAAGTATCAAAAAACTAAAAAAAGAAAATAAAAGAATAGATGATGAAATATTCTCACTCAAAATATCAGACGAAAACATAATACACAAAATCAAAGACAATACAATAGACATAGACAAACTAAGAAAAGAATATGGCAATTAATACATGACCTTTTTTTTTTAAAATACTTCAAAAAAATAAGTAATATTTAATAAAATCATAATTCAAGAGACTATGGAATTATAACATTGAAAAGATTCTACTTTCTGAAAAACGTCTGAGAATTATTCAGATAGCTAAATATAGTATATTAATTATAGTTTCGAAGATGGTATTGCATAATATATTATATTAATTCAATATAGTTTCCTGGAATTATTACTTTCATGTAATTTTTAAAATTTTCTTCTTTATAGGTATGAATAACGAAACAGAAAAAAAAACAAAGTAAATCATCGTTAAAATATTTGATATGGTTGTATATTTTAGTATGAAAAAAGATACTTTTTAACTTTTTAATTTTCATAAATCCCATTTTTTTATCTTTATACTTATATTACCTTATTGACATAAATATTAGTAATAATAAAAGGGGATTTTTTCATGTCTACAGAAAGTGAAGCAGTATTGGAGAATAAACTGATTGAAAAATTAACTAATAATGGTTATTCCTATATTAAGTTAGATAATGAGGATGATCTCAATAGTAATTTTAAAAAACAATTAGAAAAATTAAATAATGTTAAATTAACTGATGAAGAGTTTGACAGACTACTCATATACTTAGATGATGGAAGCATTTTTGAGAAATCACGTAAATTAAGGGATAAATATTATATTAAACGTGAAGATGAATCTTTTTATTTAAAATTTTTAAATCAAAAGGAATGGTGTAAAAATATTTTTCAAGTATCTAATCAAATTACCATGGTTGGAAAATATGAAAATCGTTATGATGTAACCATATTAATCAATGGTCTTCCCCTTGTTCAAATTGAACTAAAACGTCGAGGTATGGAACTAAAAAAAGCATTTAATCAAATACAAAGATACTGGCAACATTCATATAAGGGATTATTTAATTATATACAATTATTTGTCATAAGTAATGGTATAAATTCTAAATATTTTGCTAATGTAGATAATATTCTTGACTTTAGTTATGATCAGACATTTTACTGGAAAGATGAGAAAAATAATAATATATATAAATTGGATCCTTTTACTGAGACTTTTCTTGAAAAATGTAATCTTGCTAGAATGATTTCACAGTATATGGTGTTAAATGAGGATGAAAAGAAGATAATAGTACTTAGAGCATATCAGAAATATGCTGTGGAGGCCATATTAAAACAAGCTCTTGAATATAAACAAAATGGTTATATATGGCATACAACGGGTAGTGGTAAAACACTTACTTCATTTAAGACTTGCCGCTTACTTTCTAAAGAAAAATCAGTAGATAAAGTAGTATTTGTAGTAGATAGGAATGATCTTGATGATCAGACAAGTAAAGAATTTAATAAATTCTCTCCAGGCAGTATAATAGATGTTAGCAATACATATGAATTGATTAGAAAGCTTTCAGGTGATGACAAATTAATTGTTACCACTATTCAGAAATTGAATAATGCAGTTAAAAGAGATTCCAGTAAATTAAAATCGGTTAAGGATAAACATATAATATTTATCTATGATGAATGTCACCGTTCTCACTTTGGTACAATGCATGATAATATTGAAAATTACTTCACTGATAGTTTATCTTATGGATTTACTGGTACACCTATATTTGCTATTAATGCAAATGGTGATAAAACAACCAGTGACATTTTTGGCAGAAGACTTCACTCCTATTTAATTAAGGATGCTATTGCAGATAATAATGTGTTAGGTTTTAGTATTGATTATTTTTCAACAGCAAAAAGACGTGAGGGTCTTGATGAAGATGTAGCTAGTATTGACACTAGGGAAGTATTGGAAGCTGATGATAGAATTGAGATGATTTGTGATTATATTATTAAAAGTTATAAGTCAAAGACTCATAATGCTAAATTTAATGCTATGCTTACTGTAAGTCAAGGTACTGTTATTCATAAATATTATAAATATCTAAGAAATAAGGATCCATCATTGAAGATTGCATGTATATATACTTTTGATGCTAATGGTGAATTAATTGATGGTTTTACAGAACGTGATTACCTCGAAGCATATATTCAAGAGTATAATAAGATGTTCAATACTAATTTCTCTACTGATACATTTAGTGAATATCAGAAAGATATTTCTAAACGGATGAAAAAAAGAGAAGAGTATATGAAGTCTAAAACTATTGACTTGCTACTTGTAAAGGATATGTTTTTAACAGGATTTGATTCACCATCCCTTAACACATTATATGTAGATAAAAAGATGGTATATCATACATTACTTCAAGCATATTCACGTACTAATAGATTAAATGGTAAACAAAAACCACATGGAAATATTGTAGTATTCCGTTCACTTCAAGAAGAAACAGATAAGGCATTAAGATTATTCTCTGATGATGCACCATTAGAGACTATACTAATGTATGACTATAAGCATTATGTGAAAGAATTTAATGATGAACTGGATCGTTTATATGATTTAGTTAAAACTGTTGAAGATGCACAGTTATTAATTAGTGAAAAAGATAAACGGGAATTTGTATTAAGATTCAGGGAACTTATCCGGACAAAAAATAAATTAGATAACTTTACTGAATTCACATTTGATGATGTTAATATTGAAGAACAGGAATTTGATGACTTTAAAAGTGAATACTTTGAAATATATGAAGAGTTTAAGGAAGATGAAAATACCAAGGTATCTATCCTTGATGATATTGATTTTGAATTAGAATTAATAGAAAATGATGAAGTTAATGTGGATTATATACTGAAATTATTAAAAGAAATGACTCCTGAGACTCCAGAATATCCTGCTCAGAAAAAACATATACTTAAACTAGTTAAAGAAACAGAAAAACTAAGAAGTAAGATAGATTTAATTGAGAAATTTATTGATGACAATATTGGAAGAATCAATAAAGAAGATGGAAATGTTGAAGATGAATTCAACAATTTTATGGAAGAAGAGAAGAAATTAGCAATAGCTAAATTAATACTTGAAGAAGAACTTGATGAAAATGTATTAAGAAACATTCTTAGCGAATATGAATTTAGTGCAAAATTTGATGATGAACAAGTAGACAGTGCATTTACTAAAAAAATGGGTATTGTAGAACGTTATGAAAAAAGAAATTATCTGATAAATAAAATTAAGGAAATATTGGAGAAATTTGAATATTAAATTTCCTTATTTTAGTAATTTTTTTAATTTTTTTTAATGAAACAAGCATGTCTTTGTAATTAAAAGACAACTTTATATAGTACTAAGATAATAAATAATAACAAGTCTTTGTAAATAAAAGACAAATCATTATTAAAACACCACACAAATACTGTCAAAATATACATAACAGATTAAACAGGAAGATATACTAAAAAAAGAGATTAAAACAATAAAAGAAACAGATACAAAGACCATATCATAAACTAAATCCAATATAAAAAGTTCAGGAGGGAAAATAAATATCAAACTATAAAACCTTAGAAGAAATAGCACATATATACACAGGACTACGAACAACCAGATATATAAATAAAAACACAAAACACAAACAAGAAATACTCAAAAAAATAGATACAAACAACACAATAGAAACAGAAAAACAAAAACTCACAGAAATAGATGAAAAATACTATTCAAAAAAAGATGACATCCTAATACATGCAACAGGTACAACAAACACGATAAACATAATAAAACAAGAAGGAATAATAATACCAGCACATTACATAATACTACGAGTAAAACAAGACAACCCCGAATTTATATATCACATACTAAAAAGTGAAGAATTTAAAAAAATAGAAAGAAAATTAAGTGGAGGAACAAAACTACACTTCCTAAAAACACCCGATCTTAAAAAGATGAAAATAAAAATACCCAATCCTGAAAAACAGAAAACATATGTAAAAATAATGGAATTAATAAATAAAAAAACACAACTAGAAGAAAGAAAAATAGAAATAAATAAAAACATACAAAAGTGGATATTTAAAAAAGAATTAGGTGAAAATTATGTCAAATTATAATCTAGAAACAAAATTATGGTCAGTAGCAGATGAACTTCGCGGAAACATGGATGCAAATGAATATAAAAATTACATACTAGGATTTATATTTTACCGATACCTATCAGAAAAACAAGAAAAAACAATAAACAAAGCACTAGAAGCAGATAACCTCACATTCAAAGATGTACAAAAAGACACAGTAATCTATGAAGTAGTACAAAAAGATTCACTAAGCAAACTAGGATACTTCATAACACCAGAATTACTATTTAGTACAATAATAGAAAAAACAGAAGAAGAAGAATTCATACTAGATGACCTGCAAAAAGCATTCAACCAAATCACCAACTCATCACAAGGAACAGAAAGCCAAGACGACTTCAGCAATCTATTTGAAGATGTAGAACTAAACTCCTCCAAACTGGGAAAAACACCTGATGAACAAAACGAAAAAATATCAAAAGTCATAAGAAAACTAAATGAAATAGACTTCAAATTAGATGAAGATGAATCAGACATACTAGGAGATGCATATGAATATCTCATAGGACAATTTGCATCCAGTGCAGGAAAAAAAGCAGGAGAATTCTACACCCCACAAGAAGTCTCAACAATACTAGCAAGAATAGTAACACTAAACAAAGACAGACTAAAAAGTGTATATGACCCAACCTGTGGATCAGGATCATTACTACTAAGAGTATCCAAAGAAACAAAAGTAGCAGATTTCTACGGACAAGAACTAAATCAAACAACATACAACCTAGCAAGAATGAACATGATACTACACGGAGTAAGATACAACCAATTTGACATAAAACAAGGAGATTCACTAGAAAACCCACAACACTTAAACCAGAAATTCGAAGCAGTAGTAGCAAATCCACCATTCAGTGCAAAATGGAGCAGTTCCAAAAAATTCATGGACGATGAAAGATTCGGAGCATACGGAAAACTAGCACCAAAAAGCAAAGCAGACTATGCATTCGTACAACACATGATCTACCAACTAGACGAAAACGGAACACTAGCAGTAGTACTACCACACGGAGTACTATTTAGAGGAGCAGCAGAAGAAAAAATAAGAAAATATCTCATAGAAGAAAAAAATTACCTAGATGCAGTAATAGGACTACCAAAAAACATATTCTACGGAACAAGCATACCAACATGTATACTAGTATTTAAAAAATGCAGA
>SUTP01000027.1:0-14172 GCA_015062815.1 Methanosphaera stadtmanae
TCGTATTGTCTTTTTAGTATTGCTACTGTAAGTGTGGCTGTACCTGCACTTGATAATACATAACCTGACCATACTAAAAATATTGAATTTAGTTTTCCTGCGACTGTTGAACCTAATATTGCATAACCGTTACTTGTAAATGCATTTGAGACCATTGTAAGTGAATCTAATAAACTCACATTTTCAACAAAAGTTGTCCAGATAAAACTTAAAAATATAATACTATACAGTAATAAAATAGTATAGCCTAGACTATAGGATCTAGTATACTTTTTAAATAAATCATAGAAATATTTAATCATGTATAACAATGTAATTATATGAACCAGTTCCAATATAGTAAGTATGATATGATTTGGATTGGATGTGAAATAACAAAATGTTCCAAAAGGTATTAATCCAAATATTAAATATAATGAATTTTTATCTTTATTAAAAATGTATATTATAGTAACCAAACATAATATGCCATCAAATAATACTAAATCTAATATTTCATTCATTGGAAATGTTATTTCATATATTAAATCAATTAAAAATAATGTCATCATTAACAAAAAATATACTTGCTTTAATATCTGAATTTCCTCTGATGGTAAATATTCTTCTGTTTTAAGTAGTCTTGAATTTGATTTAAATCTTATTTTAGTATAGATAAAGTTTGTAATAATCATAATAAATATAAATAAAGTTCCCCAAATAATAAACTCTACTAATTGTATCATTTTCTACCTCGAATAACTATATATATTTTATTATTAATATCTTTTAAGTAAATCTAATTAGTAAAACTTTTTTTTCTTCAAAAATTATTATAAACTATTATTTAAATAACTATATTATAGGAGAGATTAAAATGGTGGGTTTTGAAGTAATATTAACAATTAATGAATCATATCCAGTTACAACTAGAAAAATTAGGATTCCATATGGTATTACTTTTGAATCATTACATAAAATTATTCAAATAGTATTTGGCTTTAAGGATATACATGAATATAAATTTAAGTTTGATGATTTTCCATTTACTATTAAGCATATCTATAAACTTAGTCCTGATGTTATTAATGCACTACGTGAACCTGTTGATAAGTACTTTGAATCATTTGATAAATGTAGGTATACTTATGGTGATTGGTTATTAGATATTAATATTCAAATAATCGATTATGATGAAGTATACCCTAAAATAGACACAGTTCACGGCAGATATAACCCACTTGAAGAATGTGGAAATGTTGAAACTTTTAATAAAATTGTTGATATTAAAAGAAACTCATTAGACTATGATTATAACGAGTTTGGTAATCTGGTTGATATGCTTAAAATTATTAATAGAAAACAAGTTCAAAAAAAATTCATGATAATGTTTAATATTCCATATAAAGAAGTAAATAATAGGATTGTTAAATTGGAAATTGATCCTAATTACTCCTTAGATAAATATTTTTAATTTGAAAGTGTTCAATATGACTTTTTTTTATTAGAATAAATTATTAGATATATCTCTAAAAAGATAAATATCTGATATTATTCTAATTAACATATTAATCAAAACTTATACGTTCATTATTATATTTTCCCTTACGCAATTCTATTTTTATGCGATTATTCTTAGCACAATCAAATAATTTATTCTTGATATAAGTATATTTTTCTTCTAAACTCATATTATCTGTAAGGTTATCAAGGTTATCTGTTAAGTCAATTAAATCATCTAGGGGTAAGAGATTTACAGCAGTACAATAAAATACTTCCTTATTATTTCCAGGATTGTAATTTTCTAGAAATATGTTTAAAATATCTACTTTTTGATGCTGTAGCATGTTATATTTTTCAATTCCCATATTTTTTGCTTTTTCCATATCAGTTAACTGATTAATATGTGTCATTAATGAATCATGTTGATCTACTTCATCATATTTACTGCAGGGATATTCTTCACATTCAAAACAATAATCAATAACACCATGCTCTAAACTGCATGGTACAATATTACATATTTCATAGCATATACTATCCTTTATACAACCTGTACATAATTTTCTAACATACATGGGACATAAACTACAGTTTAATCCACAAAGCGAAAATAATAAATCATCTCGTTTAAATTCTTTAGTCATAATAATTACTCCCTAAAATAATTGTTTATTGATATATAGCCATTTGATATGCATCATAAGCCGTATAAAGTCTATAAAGTATAGTAATAATACGTGATATCCAATCTTTAAAGATTATTGAAACTAAAACAGAAAGTATTATAAAACCAACAAACATCATTATGGCTTTTTGTGAATCTCCAGAATAAAATTGTCCTATTCCAGGGATTATAAGAGATAATATTGCTGCTAATATTGGATTAGGCATAAAATTCCTCCATTTTATTTTTTTTGAATAAATATAGTTTAAATAAACTTATTTATAAAGATTATCTATTAAAGACTTATAAATACTGTTTTTTATATTAGAATTTTAAATTTTAAAAGTAAGGTAGTTTAGAATATATTTGAATTATTTACTCATATATCATAATAATTAAAGTAATAGTTATATAACTATAAATATATAAATGATATTAAGATTATAGGGTGATATGTATGATAAAAAATGTTTATATTGCAGTTATATTATCTTTTTTAATAACGGGGTTAGGAAATGTTTATAATGGACTAATAAAAAGAGGAATTGCTGAATTTATTATTTCATTAATTTTAGGTTTATTAGCAGCATATGTTCATTGGATTATTGGACTTATTGGACTTGGATTTGCTATTTATGTATTATTTGATACATATGAATGTACAAAAGCTATTAATGAGGGTAAAAAATACCGTTATTCATGGAAAAATTTGAATTTGAATAATATTTTAATTTTATATTTTTAATATTTTTTATTACAATAATTTTTAGGTATACCAAAACCTTTATATATTATGCAGTACAACATTTAATTGACTAAGAAGTTTAGGTAATCCTAAAAATTTATACCTAAAAAAATTAGTCAGAGTTTATAAAGGACTAATAAAATTAAAAGAAAGTATAAAAAACTATTACTCCTACTAAAAATCATTAAACACATGAAAATAGTTTAAAACATATTAAATCACCTATTGTTAATACAATTCTTTTAATATAAAGTCAATAACTCACCACTCCTTATTAAAAACATAATATAACTTGTAAAAAAAATAAAAAAGATAAAACTCCCAAATGTCTTTCAGACAATACTTTTTTATTTTAATACAATCTATTTTTTATTTATTTTTCTTAATTTCTAATTTTATCAAAAAATTATATTTTCTTATATCAATACCCTAAAGTTTTTTCTTTACGTTATTTAAATACATCTATTAACAATTAATATAGTAGTTAGAAAAAAATTATTAAATTTTACTCTGAAACTATCAAAATATCACACAGGTTGAGTAATATGTCAAATCAAAATAGACACCAAGAGCAAAAGGAAGAAAACATCATTAATTTCACAAATAGTATAGAAAATGAAATATTGTTTGATAAAGCTACAAGATGTTTACAAGAAGCAAAAAATGAAGAAGCAGTAATATTATTCGAAAAGTTATTAGAAAAAGAACCTGATAATATTCATGCATTAAATGGCAAAGGATCTGGATTAATGCAGGCAGGTCATATAGATGAAGCTGAAGAAATCTTTAACCTATCATTAAAAATTAAGGATAATGAGATGGCAAATTTTAATCTGGCAATAATATATAGATACAAGAAAGATTATGATACTGCCTTAAAATACATAGATAAAACTATTGAATTATATCCACATCTTAGAGATACAGCTTATGGATTTAGAAATGAGATAATAAACGATATGAATAAAAATAATATAAATCAAGAAGATTTTAGTAGAGATGCTCAGGAATTAATAGATAAAGCTAATATATTAAGAGATAAAAATGAAATATGGCAGTCAGATGAGTTACATGAAGAATTATCACCAAATAATAAAGAATTTAAGAAGATAACACTATGGGATGCATGGCAGTTATATGAAGAAGCTATAGAAAAAGATTCAAGATGTGAAAAAACAGTAACATCACTGATAAATGAACTAAAAAATTCATTATTACAAGAATTTCTATTCTTTGATATTACTAAAAATAATGATTTTAACCCAGAAAGAGAAATAGATAAGCTTAAATTAATGATTATGAAACATATTTATATTGAAAAGAATATTACTGCTGCTACATCTGCAACAAATCAGATTTTAACAACAATTGATGAGAATGATATTGATGCCCTTAATTTTAAAGGAGCTCTTTATTTCTACTTTGATGAACTTGATAAGGCAATAGAATGTTTCGAAAAAGTAGCTATAAATGGTGATGGTGTATATAAATTCTTTGCTGATTTTAATAAAGCATTTGTACTAAGAAGAAAAACTATGGTAACACATGATGCACAGTATATGGTAGAAGCAATGGATATTTATGATGAAATGCTAAAAAATCCAGCTATTTATGATAAAGTTAAACCATACCAGCGTGAAATACTTGATAAATTACAAGAAATAATGGATATACCATTATTCTAAATTATTTATTGATTATATAAGAAAAAAAAGTTAATAGTTAGAATTATCTAACCATTGGTATACCTGTTAATTGTGAAGCTTCCATAGTTAATGCTACCAAATCTTCACGTTCTAATTTTTGTATATCAGTATTTCCAGCTTGTTGAGTTAATGTTTTTACTTCTTGTGTCATTGCTTTAATATAATTTGCAACTTGTGGACCTTTTCTTATTGGATCTAGTCTTCTTCGTAATGTTTTTTCCTGAGTTGCTATTCCTTTAGGACAAGTACCTTCAGAACATGTTCGGCAGACTTTACAACCAATTGAAATTAATGCTGCAGTTCCAATATATACAGCATCTGCACCTAATGCTATTGCTTTTGCTACATCTGCCCCATTTCTTATACCACCTGCTGCAACAAGACTAACCTCACTTCTTAAATTTATATCTTTTAGTGCATCATCTGCTTTTACTATTGCTTCTATGGTTGGAATACCTGAATGTTCTTTAATTACTTCTGGAGCTGCACCTGTTCCACCTTGCATACCATCTATCACAATAATATCAGCTCCAGCTTTTGCTGCTATTTTCACATCTTGTTCTACTCTACCTGCCGTGAATTTTACAATGATAGGTATTTTCCAATCTGTAATATCTCTTAACTGATTAATTTTCATACCTAAATCTTCTGGCCCAACTATATCCATATGTCTTGCTGGACTTAGTGCTGATGTACCTTCAGGTATATTTCGTACCCGTGCAACTTCTGCTGTTACTTTATGAGCTAGTAAATGTCCACCCATACCTGATTTTGCACCTTGACCTATTTTTATTTCAATAGCTTCTGAATTATTTAAGTAGCTGGCAGATACTCCAAATCTTCCTTATGCATACTGGGCTATTAATTTATCTGCATAATGTCTTTCTTCAGGTAGCATTCCACCTTCACCAGTGTTTGCTATAGTACCGGCCTTACTACTACCTATAGCTAATGCTATTTTTGCCTCTTTACTTATTGCTCCAAAACTCATAGCCCCTATCATAATAGGTGTGTCAATTTTTATTGGATTTTCTGCAAATCTATCTCCCAGTACAACTGAAGTTTTACATGGCTCCCTATATGTATCTATAGGAGGTCTTGATACTTGTGCTGGTAATATACTTAAATCATCAAATGAAGGAATAAATCTATATGCTCCACATCCAGATACTTTATATGATCCGGTTTGACTTTTACGTTTAATCTCTAGCATTGTATGATTTGTCCATACTCCTCTTTCTTCATCAGCTAATGGTCGTACATATATAGCTCTTGTAGGACACATTTCTTCACAGATTTTACATCCTACACATCTTTCCTGATGTATTGGTATAGGTTCATCATTAATTACTTCATAGACATTATGTGGACAGTTTGAATAACAACTGTAACAGTTTTTACATAAAGATGTTTTAGGATTATCACATAAATACCAACAACAACCAGGTCTATTATTATTTTGTTTACATATTTCTGGTTTTCTTTCAACAGTAAATAGCATTTAGTTCACATCCTCTTTAAGTTTTCTCAAAGGTTTAAATACAGGACAAACTGAATATTTTGTTCCTTCTGATTCTACAATTTCATCAACATCATTTGTAATTTTAGCATAAGGGTTCCATGCTAAAGTTTCTTTTTTATCTACAATTAGTGCTTCTGTTACAATTTCATTACTTATTAAGAAATCCAGCAGAGTTGTCACTACAGTTCCATCTTGTCCATGAGTATGTTTTAATGATTTTACTGTTAAAACTTTTATATAGTCCCCTAATGGTTTTGTAGAATCATTTCGGAGTTTTTCTGGTGAAAATGTTCTTGGACATACTGCAAAACATGCATGACACTCTTTCGGACATTTTCCTTTTTTTCTTGGTTTTGCATCAGCTATAGTTATCAAATTATCCGGACATATATATTCACATGCTCCACATAACACGCAGGCTCCTACATCGATAACATTTGTTTTTAAATCTAAAAAATTAGATTCTGAGATTTCATTTACTATAGATTTATCGGATATATCTCTTTGATATAGTACAGGTCTTGCTAAAAATTCTCTTTCTTCTATAAGTTCAAGATTTTTATTTTTTTTATTTTCTGCAATTTTATTTAATAATTTAAATTGTGATTCTGTGAGTTCTTTAGCTTTTATATATTTTTGTTTTACTGCACCATCAACTATTTTTTCACCTTTTTGTGTTCTTATTATTATGGTTGACCATTCACTATTTGAACCTATAGAACCTACAGAAATATCTGATGTTTCGGATGTTAATTCTACACATATGTTACAGTTTTTTCTTATTACATTTCTAGCTATTGATAATGGTATTCTTACTTTTTCTTTATTTTTTAGTAATAAAAACACATAGCCTTTTTCTATACGAAATCTTTCAATATCATCCATGGTTAAATCATATTCTTTTAGTAGATTTACAAAATATTTATATGAAAAATTTTCCATACAAAATAATCCAATTTTTACATCAATAGGACTATCTGTGTAATGTTGTAATTTAGATGCAGCCATTATTTCACATGGTGTTCCAACCATAGCTAGTTCATGTTCACTCATTTATACTCCTCCTATTGATAATTGGTTATTTTTTTGAAATTTGTATAATCTATATCAGTTAGTTCAAAATCATATTTAGTTAATATTTCTTTTAACTCTTTTTGGTCTTCAAGCGTGGTTTTTTTCATTACAGCATTTTTTCCTAAACTTTTAACTTTTCCAAGTACATATATGTTTCCCCTCATAATTGATTCACCAGCATCATCAGCTACATCTCCTAATATTATGAGTTTACCACCCATCATAAGTAATCCTGCCATAAATCCACTATTTCCACCAATTATTACTGTTCCACCTTTCATGATTTCTCCAGTTCTTGAACCAGCATCTCCTTTAACTACTACTGTTCCATCATATATTCCCTGTCCTGCTCCATCACCTGTAGTTCCTTCGATAATTACTTCTCCTTTAGTCATATTATCTCCAACAAACCATCCTGCATTATGAGCAACATGTATTTTTGGTCCATTTATCATAGTTCCAATAAAATATCCTGCAGAACCATCAATTTCTATTTCCACATCTCCAATTAAACCTGCACAGATATTATGCCTTGACTGAGGATTTTTTATTATGAGTTTATCATAATATGCTGATTGTTCTTTTATGGCACGGTTTAATTCTTTTTCATCCATATTTTCTGCATCAATTATATATTTATTCATAGATAACACCTAAATTAAATTGTGTAAGACCTAGTTTCTCCAGGAGATATTTGTTCTATCTGATCACTGTCGAGTACATCATGTAAAGCCATTTCTTCAGATGCAATTGCAAACACATCATCAGTTTCAGCCATCACCCCCGGTCTTAAACCAAGTTTATCTTTTGCAATACCAATACCATTAGGTGTTCCTACTAATATTGAAAATGGACCATCTAAATCATCCACAGCTTCTTCTAAAGCTTCTTCTAATTTATATCCATTATTTAGTTTATCTGCCATGTAATGTACAATACATTCTGTATCATTTAATGATTGAAATGTATGACCTTTTCGCTCTAAAGGATCTCTTATTTTCCAGTAATTTGTAATTTGTCCATTATGTACTACAGTTATATCAGGTATAATATAACTTTGATATGGATGTGCATGATAACGATCTATTCCACTTTCTGTTGCAAAACGGGTATGTCCGATTCCATGAGTTCCAGTCTTATCTTGAACATTATATCGTTTTTCAATGTCTGTTACTTTTCCTATATCTTTTATCATTTCAAATGAATGAGAACCATTTATTACTTGTATACCATTTATTTCATCTAATTTTTTCATTAATGGATTTAATAGAGAATATTCTTCTAATTCTATTTCACATGTGTATACATCTTCATTGTCTACAGATTCAATTAATTGCTCATTAAATATTGGACTACTTTGTTCTAATATTGATTTTAATTGGTCTAATACACTTTGACTTTTTTTTACTTCAATATTTAACTGATAATGATTTTCAGATAATTCTATACCACCATATATTGCATAACCTGCAGAATCTGGACCTCTATGCTGTAATGATTCTAACATTGATGTTAATGATTTTCCTACATGATGTACTTTTTTATCTTTATATAACACTCCTGCTATTCCACACATTTTAGCACCTCCTTAATTAAATATTTCTGTGGACATAAAAGAGCTCTTTTTATATTTTATTGCATAACCTTTTTTTTATTCTATATTCGAATAATTTTGTTACAATTATACATTTAAATAATTTTCTTGTTCATAATCAAACACTTGTATTCTGTAATTATCCCATTCCTGAGTTTTGAGTTTGTAGAATTGATTGTATACATAGGAACCTAGAGCATTTTTAACTATTTCATCTTTTTCTAATGCATGATATGCTTCCCAGAGGCTAGTAGGTAATGTTTCAATTCCTCTTTGATTTAGTTCATCTGAATTTAATCCAAATAAATTATCTTCTGTTGGTTCTCCAGGATCTATTTTATTATCCATACCATCTAAACCTGCTTCTAATAATACAGCAAATGCTAAATATGGATTACATGAAGGATCTGCTGATCTACATTCAATTCTTGTTCCTAAGCCTCGTGATGCAGGAATTCTTATTAATGTTGACCTGTTTTTAAGACCATATGCTATGTAACATGGTGCTTCATATCCTGGTACTAATCGTTTATATGAATTAACTGTTGGAGATAAAATGGAGGATAATGCTTTTGCATGTTTTAATAATCCACCGATAAAATATAATGCTTCCTGTGATAATTGTGTTTCGGTATCAGGGTCATAGAAAATATTTTTTCCATTTTTAAATAAACTTTGGTTACAGTGCATTCCACTACCATTAATTCCGAAAAATGGTTTTGGCATAAATGTTGCTTTGTAACCTAGTTTATCTACTAGTGCTTTTACTGCTTCTTTGAATGTTATTACTGCATCTGCTGTTTTTAGTGCATCTGCATATTTGAAGTCAACTTCGTGTTGTCCATCTGCTACTTCATGGTGACTTACTTCTATATTAAAATCTAATTTTTCTAGACCTAATACAATTTCTCTTCTGATATCGGTACCCTGGTCTAATGGTTCTACATCGAAGTATTCAGCATTATCTGCTGGTATATATTTTCCATTTTCATCTTTTTTTATTATGAAAAATTCAGGTTCCGGACCCATATTAAATTGATATCCTCTATCTTCTGCTAATTTTAATGATTTTTTTAGTACTCCTCTTGGATCTCCTTCATATGGTTTTCCATCAGCAGTAAATACATCACATATTAATCTACATGAACCTCTTTCTTCTGGTCTCCATGGAATTGTTGAAAATGTATCAATATCTGGTTTTGCTAATAAATCACTATCATTAATTGAGGAAAAACCTGTAATTGATGATCCATCAAATAATAATCCATCATTTATTATATCTTCTATGTCATTTGCTTTTTTAAGTGATACTGACATGTTTTTTGGTAATCCGTTAATGTCAGAAAATTGTAGTCTTAAAAATTTTAAATCGTTTTCTTCTATGGTTTTTATTATTTGGTCTATTTTATTATCTTCTGTGGACATTTTTTTAGCCTTCTTTTTTGGAATTATTAATTTTATTATTTTGGAATCTTCTTCCTTATTACTTTTAGTAAAATATATAATATGTATAGGAAGGATTTTCCTTCCTATTTATATTTTTATCATTTTATAAATTAGGTAAAGGAAGGAAGTTTCCTTCCTATACAATAATAATATCAACATACTATTTAAAGGTTTTCATAATTCAAATTTAGATAAAAAAAGACGTAATAGTCTTAAAAATGTAATTATTAAACAAATAGACTATTTTAAATAATAAATTAATTAAATACTCATAAAAATAAAAATAATAAAATCCTAGATACATATAAAACAAAACAATATAAAATAAAAAAAAAATAAAATTAATACTTTAAAAATGTAATATTTTAAATTTATTATAAAATTATATATACCTAAATTTATAAGTATTATATGATTACAATGAATGATTTAACTACAATATCAAAAACCTTATTTGTTCCAATGCAAGGACGAATATACTCCAGCGAAAAATACCCAAATATATTTTATGATAAAGAAGTATTAAAACTAAAAAATAAACTGCCAGAATTAAATTCTAATCAATCAGAATATACATTTATGGCTAGTGCTGTAAGAAGTATGAATATTGACAGATATATAAAAGAATTTTTTACGTCTAATCCTGAAGGTATTATCTTTGAATTAGGTTGCGGACTGGAAACAACTTATTATCGATGTGATACAGGTAAAAATAAATGGTATGCACTAGATTTACCTGAAGTAATAAACTATCGAAAAGAACTACTACCCCCAGCTCAAAGACAACTACTAATTAGTGAATCTATTTTTAATTATGAATGGGTAGATAAGTATAGTGAAGAATTAAATAATAATCCTATCTTATTCATAGCAAGTGGTTTATTCCATTATTTTGAAGATCAAGCTATAATAGAATTACTTAATCAACTACAAAAGTTTAATAATGCTGAAATAGTATTTGATACAATAAATAAATGGGGAATGAAAGGTATTAAAAAATATATGAAAGAATTAGGTCATGATGAAGCTACAATGTATTTCTATGTGGATAATGCATCAGAATTAACAAGAAGAATAGGTAATGGGGCAAAATTATTAAAAGAAGAAAAATATTATAATCAAACTCCTAAAAATAATTTTCAATTCATGACAAAAATATCAATGATAATTTCAGATTTATTGTTCATGGTAAAAATGATACATATTAAATTAAGTTAATTATTAGATTTGATAAATCCGATTTTAAGTTAACCATACCTATAATTACTCATTTTTTTAGTTCACTTTTTTTAAATTCAAATTACTTGAATTTTATTTTGTTTCCCGATTAATAATCTTATATACTTGTTAAGTTTATTTTTTCATTGTTTTAATAAGTTAAGTGAAATTTAGTACCTTTTCTTGATTATAATATCTTTAGATTCTGGATTTATATATTTACATTGCTCTAAATAGAAAATAATTTATTTAAATATACTTTTTGAATTTTTTCTCTAAAAGTTTATAATAAAATAGTAATAAATATATTAGTACAGATTAGATTGTTGATTATTTATGAAGAAAATACTTCGATGGGTTATATTAGGAACAAAGGGTGGTTATAATCGTGCTAGAATTATAATTGCTCTTAAAAAACGTCCATATAATACTAATCAACTTAAAAATACTTTAGATTTAAATTATAAAACTATTGCCCACCACCTCGAAGTTCTTGAAGAATTAGGAGTTATTGAATCATCTGGTCCTAATTATGGTAAAGTATACTTCCTTTCAGATAAAATGGAAGAACAATATGATGATTTTAGAAATATATGGGAACAATTAGAAAAATAAGTGATAATGATGATGAAAATAATATTTTATAAATATGCTACTATTGTAGTATCATTGATACTATTAATGATACTATTGGCATTACTAAAGATTTATGTGCAAAATTATAGGAAAATAAAAGTAGGTTTCACACAAGGCTTAATTATATTTACTGTAATAATGATAATTAAAACAGTTATAATGATGGGAGGAACAATATCCACATTTTATATAGATTTTTCACCGTTATTTACATATAGTGATTATATACTTGTTATTACATTAATAGATACTATAGCAATGAGTATACTATATAGAATAACTGTAGCAGATTGATAAGATTAAAACTTATTTTTCTTAAAACTTATAAATATATTTTAAAATATAGAAGTATTTAATTTATAAATTATTAAAATCTAATATAACGAATGTTTGGAGAGAAAATATGAAACTTAATGACATTTTTTTAGCAATTGGAATAATTATCATGGGATCATTACTAGTTTTTGTAGTTTATGATGATACTATGGGTAATCCATATCAGATGTACATGTTAAAGGGCATGGAAATTAATATCAGTGGAGAAAGTAACATATCTGATAATGATACAATGTTAGTTCACTCTGAAATTGTAAACAATACTATTAATATAGAATTAATTCCAAAAACAAAAACAACAAGTATACAAAATACTAATACAAATACAATTACTCAAACATCAAATACTAGAACTAGTTCAGTACAAAGTACAAACACACAAAATAATAATCCAAATAATAATATTAAAACTTCATCCCAAATATCAAAATCTCAAAGTTCATCTAACAACTATAATAATAAAGAAATCAGACAAAATGAACCAAATACACAGAAAAAACAAGATTCCTTACCTATTAAATCAAGGTTCTAATGATAATATTATTTTTTCCCAAACTTTTTTTAAAAAAAAAATTATTAAAAACGCTATTAAAATACTTATTTTGAATAATAAAAATTTCAAAAAATTCTATTAATAATTTTAAGCTATATAAGCAATAATTTAAAATAATATAATTTTTTAACAATGTATAATTATACTAGAATAATATTATAAATTATACTAAATTTATGCATAATTTACCCCTAATTTATGCATAAAATGTGGTAAATCTTTGAATATTTATTTATATACTCCAGTATAAACTATAATTAGGTGCAAAGGTTATGGTAAAGAAATAATCATAATCAAAAGCATTATTAAAGAAATAAGAATAAAAAAATTGATATTTCAATTAAATTTTAGTACGGAGGAATAACGTGAATAACAAATCAAAATTCATAATAATAATGTTAACGTGTTTTGCTTTAATTTCATGTATGACTATTATAAGTGCAGCAGATGTACCAAATGATAATCAAAATAATACTCAAAATCAAATCAACAATGTACATAGCACAAATAATGAACCTGTCATAGCACAAAACACAGAAATTAAGACAATAAACCCTAAAAACAATAACAATCAAAGAAATAATCTAAACAATCAAAATAATGATAATTTCCAAAATCAACAATCTAAATTTAATTCAATGGAAAAAATATCATTACCCGAAAATCAAAAACAACCAGATAATCCAAGAAAAATAAACACGACTCAATCAATGACCAAAATGCCACAGGATCAAAATAATACTCCAACAAATAGGACTCCAAAATTTAATGATAATACTTCACCTGAAATACAAAAACCAGAAAACTATGAAAAACCAGAAAATCAAAACCAACTAATAGACAATAACAAAAACAATATAAATAACAATACAATACCACAACAACCACAACCACAACCAAACAAAACAATATCAAACATAACACCAAAATTCGAAGATATACCTATCAACCCAAAAAACACAACCGAAAAACAAGCAATAAAGAATAACAAAAACAATATGATATTTGATTTAAATAAAAATCAAAATCCACAACAACCACCTCAAAATTTAAACAATAACATTCCAAAAGCAATAACCATTGAAAATCCTAACTTTAACAAGAATCATAAATCAAACATACCAAGAGATAATAGTAATCAAAACCAAAACATTAATGACAATAATCCATTCAACCCAAACAACACAAAACCAGAA
>SUTP01000027.1:14272-17826 GCA_015062815.1 Methanosphaera stadtmanae
ACATGAATAATTTTATACCTGCAGATCATAATATGGATAATTCACAACCTAATGATGTTAGTTATTCAACAGGTGTAGATGGACAATTACTAGTTAGTGGTACAACAGTTAGTAAAGATAAAAGTAATTACACTGTAACTAAATCTGAAACTAACACAGTATTAGTACAAAATGGTGGTAAATTAACCTTAACAGATTCAAATATAGTAAAAACTGGTGATACGACAAATTCTGGAAATTCAGAATTTCTTGGAACAAATGCAGCTATATTAACAACATATGGTAGTACAGCTAATATTATTAACTCTACTATAGTAACTGATGCAATTGGATCAAATGCAATATTTGCAACAAATACAGATAGTAGTCATAGTGGAGCAATAATCTATGTAAATGATACTACTATAGATACTTATCAAGATAAATCACGTGGATTGGATGCTACTTATGGTGGAACAATCATTGCAAATAATGTTACAATTAATACACGTGGTGGTAGTTGTGCTGCATTAGCAACAGACCGTGGAGAAGGTACAGTTAAAGTATCCAATTCAGTATTAAATACTGGAGTAGATAATGGTACTGGACAAGGTTCACCATGTATATATTCAACTGGTGAAATAACTGTTATTAATTCTACTGGAACTGCTTATGGTGCTCAAATTGCTTGTATTGAAGGTAAAAATAGTATAACTTTAATAAATTCATCACTTTATTGTAGTGGAGAAGGTAACAGAGTAGAAAATGGTAATTATGTGGACTTAGCTGGTGTATTTATATATCAAAGTATGAGTGGAGATGCTGATGTTGGAACAGCAGTATTCACATCAACTAATAATAATTTAACTATATTATCAACATCAGATTATTATACAACAGCTCCAATGTTCTATGTAACCAATACCAAAGGAATTGTTACAATTACTAATACAACATTAAATTATGGAAGTGGAGTTTTAATAAAAGTATCAAATCAAAATCAATGGGGAACAACTGGCTCAAATGGTGGAGATCTTACTTTTAATGCAATTAATGAATCATTAAATGGTAATATAATCGTTGGAGATTATAGTTCATTAACTTTAGACTTAAAAAATAGTACATACAATGGAGCAATTACAACAAGTAGTAATGCAACAAGTTCAGTAACTATAGAAGCAGGTTCAACATGGACCTTAACAGAAGATAGTTATTTAACAAATTTAACAAATTATGGAACTATAATCAGTGGAAATTACACATTATATGTCAATGGTGTTAAATACACTATTTAATTATAAACCCCTTCTTAACCTTTTTTTAAAACTCTTTTTAAATAATTTTATAAATTTTACTTAAATATTACAGTATAATCTATACTTAAATTATCAAACTTATTAATAATCCATTATATTCAACATTAAACAATATGGCAAAATATTTAATATTTGTAATTTAATATTTAAGTGATATCTTAGTAGAATATTATTTTAAGTTTCATCCTCAAAGTAGATGTTGAAGTATTCATTTATATAAAAGCATTTTATTAAAAGATTTATTCTATAAAAGATAAAATAATATAATAGATATAAATGAGAATTAAGAAAATTATATTAGAATCATTAATACTTCCATTCAAAAGACGTAAAAGTTTTTTAGTAGTGATAGTATTAGCTATGTTATGTGAAATTATAACGCACTATTTTTATTCATTAAAATTGGGTAATTGGAGTATCTTATTAATGATTTTCAATTCTGTTATCACTATACTGATTTTAGGTTTGATGATAAATATCACCGATCATGCTGTTTTTGAAGAAAAAATTAAATTAAATTTTTTAGAGCATTTAGTTCAAGGATTAAAAGATTATATTATCACTGCATATTATATGTTTTTAACATTTATCATAAGTTCTTTTTTAATCATACCTACTGGAGCTTACTCACAGTTAACAAAGTTACATCAGTATATTCTTACTAATAACCTTAATGTTGCAATAATGACTGTTAGTGAACTTTCACACCAGTTACCAGTATCATTAAAATTAGATTTAGCGCATTTTCTCCAATTAAACTTACTACTTTCAATAATCATATTCATCACATTAATATCATTTGCATTTATAGGTAAAATATTACTAATAAAAACTGATAATATGTTATATGCATTTGATATACGTGTAATATTTAAAATAATTAAAAATATAGGAATTATACGTTATTTAAAATTTTTATTTATAATACTTTTAATTGTAGTGATTTTATTTAATGTTTTAATTTTATTGGAAGATTATGCATCAGGTATATTTATATCTGCACTAATGGAAGCATCCATCTTATTTATTTTAACCAATGCTTTCTATCAATTCATTGAAAATAAATGATTATGGATTATTTAATATTATTATTATCTAAAAACGAATATAATAACTGATACAATAACATAATCTATTCTTTTTTTTAACTATTTTCATGTATGTAAAAATTTAACATAATAAGAAACTTATATTATATCAAATATAATTAATTAATAATGATTATAAACTCGTTTGTAAACATTATAATTATTATATATGCTTTATTTGAAGCATTGAAATCAGATGAAGAATATTCTTTTTTAATTTAAATTGATAATAGATATTCTGATGATTATACAAATTATAATATTTTTTCTTATTGTATAAAACAATAATTTTTGACTTATTAATATTTTTTAATCAAAATAAAATTTTACACAAGTCAATAAGTATTTAATAATAAAATAATTTTTAAGATGATGTTAAAATGGGAATTAATAGAAAGATTTGTTTATGTATGTTTTTATTTTCAATAATAATTTTAACTACATCTGTTATTTCTGCAACAGACATCAATAATACTAATTATTATGAGGATAATTCGTTAAATGATTTTTCATCTAATCAAATAGAAAAATCAGTAAATAACAATGAACAAATTGAAGAAACATATAATAATGAAAATGATTTGAACGTGAATTATGAAAAAATAACAAAAGATGTAAAGTCAAAATTAGGTAGTTCTCAGACAACAGTTAGTTTAGAATCCTCTAACAATGTTACTTCTGGAGAAAGTACTACTATTAAAGTTAATGTTACATCCAGTAAATCTGTAACAAATGGTAGAGTTTCTATTACCTTTAATAATAAGTGGATTGGTTCACCTGGAGTTAATAATGGTATTGCTTCAATGACATACATTGTACCTAGTGAATTCAACGGTGTGTACCCTATGACCATGACTTACATAGATTCTAATAATCAAACAATTATTACATCAAGTAGTTATATTAATGTTTTAAAGTCTACTAATAAAATTCAGTCAATAATATCAGACACAGCATTCTCAAACACTAATATACTTTTAAAAGCTTCAGTTACAGACTTAAATAACACAAAAACTACAGGTGGCAGAGTATCAATTACATTTAATAACAAATGGATAGGATCTCCTGGAGTAAATAATGGAATAGCAACAATGACATACACAATACCAAACAACTACAATGGAACATACACTATCAAAATGACATACATAGACACACAAAACAGAGAAGT
>SUTP01000027.1:17926-22979 GCA_015062815.1 Methanosphaera stadtmanae
ACATACACAATACCAAACAACTACAATGGAACATACACTATCAAAATGACATACATAGACACACAAAACAGAGAAGTAACAACCAACACAAAAAAAATCACAATACTAAAACCAACCAATAAAATACAACCAACAATACCAAACACAGCATTCTCAAACACTGATTTACTTATAAAAGCTTCAGTTACAGACTTAAATAACACAAAAACTACAGGTGGCAGAGTATCAATTACATTTAATAACAAATGGATAGGATCTCCTGGAGTAAATAATGGAATAGCAACAATGACATACACAATACCAAACAACTACAATGGAACATACACTATCAAAATGACATACATAGACACACAAAACAGAGAAGTCGCAAGTACAACTAAAAATATTATCATAACAAAACCTACTGAACTAGATATTAATTTAACTACTACTGTAGAAAATAAAACAATAGATTTGGTTTATGATACTTGGAATGAAGTAGCTATTAGTAAAAATATTACAACTGTTAATGGTAAACCTGATGTTACAAAATTAGGTGTGGATTATGCTTATGCTGATGAAAATGGAGTTTATACTATACTTGGTGAAGAAATTAGACGAGTTATGAAACTTGATAGTTTTTGTCAACAGGTATATGGTTTTGTTCCAAAGTATACATTCTTTAGACAATTAGGAAGTAATGTTAAATATATTATAAGTCGTGAAAAATGGAATGTGATTGCAAGATCTCTTAATAGTTATCATGTAAATCAGCATTATACTGCTGTATCAACACCATATTCAATTACTGTAAACTTATCTAATCAAAAAAATTATTATCCAATTTATTATGATGCTCAAGAATGGATTAATGGACATCAGTATACGTGTGGACCAACTGCCATGAGTATGATTAGTCAAAGTTTAAATAGTTATAGTAGTGAAAGGAGATTAGCAGAGGTATATTCTACTACTTCTCAATGGGGTACAGATGAAGTTGAAATTATTAGAATGTCACCAAGTGTTCAAATGAAATTAACTGACATAACTGATAATAAGAATTCTGTTCAAAATGCACTATTAAGTGGTAAAATGGTATTTTGGCATATTAGGGGACATTATATGTGTATTGTTGGATATAATCAAGTTAATGATAAATTTTTATGTTTAAATCCTAGTGGACCTAGTCATAGAATTAATGCAGTACAATGGGCTACTTGGACTGAAATAATGAATACAGATCGTCCTCTTAAAGAAAATGGTTTCATGGCAGTAACTCCATATAGAGACTTAAATGCATCAGATAAAATACATGCCCAATTTTATTATTATAATATGGGCGGTAAATATACGGTTCCTAATAATTCAGAATATCCAAACAGTTCAATTAACAGTTTAATTAAAGTAACAGTAGATAAACCTCAGGAAATAACAAA
Source organism: Methanosphaera stadtmanae (assembly GCA_015062815.1). GTDB lineage: Archaea > Methanobacteriota > Methanobacteria > Methanobacteriales > Methanobacteriaceae > Methanosphaera > Methanosphaera stadtmanae_B. Next base: position 19,342 of record SUTP01000027.1, read on the forward strand.
AACTAATAAAACTACACTAAACATAAAATCAGATATTAAAATAAATTCAAAAACAATATCTATGGGTAAAGTAGAAGTATATTTAAATGGTAAACTTATTGGAACTAAAAATGTTAATAATAGTAAAATAGAATTAAATTATACATTACCAGCATATACTGACAATCAAGTCAAGATTGAAGTAAGATATATTTATTTAAATTACACGTCAACTTATGTTGTAAATAATTTTTATAAGTATAGTGCAGGAAATAGTTTTAATAATATAACTAAGATTAAAATAGAGTAATTAAATTGAATATTCATGGATTAGAATAATTATATTATTCAAGAGGAAGAAAAAATGAGAATTAATAAATTTTTTGTTCTATTCATATTATTTTCAGTTATTTTAACTATATCAGTTACTTTTGCAGCAGATGTTAATGATACCACAGATTATGATAATCTAAACCAAAATATGATAACTAAACAATCTGAAATATCATTAATAAATCAACAAATTGAAACCACTAGTCAAACAAAAGATAATGATTTCACAGATGATAACGATAATAATGAAAATTTAACAAATGATTGCTGTACTACAGTAATGCAAGTATCAGAAAATGAAAGTTTATTATCCTTTAGAAGAGACTCATATGGAAGTACTATAAATATATATGTAACAAACAATAGTTCATATATAAAACAATATAAAACAGCAAATAGTTACTTTTTCCATGTCATAATAAGTAAAGATGGATGGTTAGTCGGAAATGGTGGAGCTGATTCAGAATATGTTAATAAACTAATAGAATCAAGAGCTTTAACAATGATAGAAAATCAGAAAATCACAGATGACGATTTAAATTATATTTCCAATTTACATAAACAATTATCAGTAGCACATTTTCTAATAAAAGCACCAAATGGTACTTATGGATTTTTGATATATTCCAATAGAGCTACACTTAAAAAAACAGGTATCTTAAAAAATGGAGAATATATTGCATGTCCAAATAGTAGAGATTTATATCAAATAGGAAACTATGAAAGATATACTCAAACAAATGATCTTTTAAAAGCATCTAAATTATTAGCACTTAAAAATAAATATGCACAAGATAGACGACGAAATATAATGACTTATCATTATAAAAAAGATTTAATATCTTCAAAAATTGATTTTCATGTATGTAATGATGATGGAAGTTATGTAGGTAGTAATACTGGATACTTAAGAGATAATATTGTAACTGATAATAAATTTATAAGTGCAAATAATATTCCTAAAGGAATAAATTCAATGTATGTAGACACATTTAAATATGATTTCAAATATAACGTGACAATCACAACACAAACTAAAAATGATATCAAATCAGGAGAAAACATATCCATCACGACCAATGTTAAAACATCAAATTTACCTATGAATGATGGAAGAGTATCCGTCAAATTTAATGGAAAATGGATAGGTTCTCCCGGAGTAAAAAATGGTATAGCAACAATGACATACACAATACCAAACAACTACAACGGAAACTACACAATACAAACAACATACATCGACATAAACAATAAACAAATCAACACATCCAACAAGAACATTACTGTAATAAGACCAGTTAAAATGGAAATAAACACACCAAGTAACACAACCACAGATTCAACCATAAAAATAAACATAAAAGTAACAGACCTAAAAAACAATCAAATAAACAACGGAAGAATATCAATCTCATTTAATAATAAATGGATAGGATCACCAAGAGTAAAAAATGGAACAGCAACAATGACATACACAATACCAAACAACTACAACGGAAACTACACAATACAAACAACATACATCGACATAAACAATAAACAAATCAACACATCCAACAAGAACATTACTGTAATAAGACCAGTTAAAATGGAAATAAACACACCAAGTAACACAACCACAGATTCAACCATAAAAATAAACATAAAAGTAACAGACCTAAAAAACAATCAAATAAACAACGGAAGAATATCAATCAGATTCAATAATAAATGGATAGGATCACCAAGAGTAAAAAATGGAACAGCAACAATGACATACACAATACCAAACAACTACAGTGGTAATTATAAAATCCAAACTACATACATCGATATTCATAATAATCAAATTAATGTGTCTAACAAAAATATTACAGTTATAAGACCAGTTAAAATGGAAATAAACACATCAACAAACACTACTACAGGTTCAACTATAAAAATAAACATAAAAGTAACAGACCTAAAAAACAATCAAATAAACAATGGAAGAATATCAATTAGATTCAATAATAAATGGATAGGATCACCATCAGTAAAAAATGGTACAGCAACAATGACATACACAATACCAAACAACTACAACGGAAACTACACAATACAAACAACATACATTGACATAAATAATAAACAAGTTAATGTGTCTAGTAAAAAGATTATTGTTTTATAACAATTTTTTAAGAGTTTTTTTCTCTTTTTTATTTTTTTTAAAATATATATTAAATTTTAAACCTCATTTGTATCTAATTTTTTTTATCTTATTTATGACGTCTATTTTAAATTTAAAAAAGTAGATATAGTTATATTAACAGATATTCCAATATTAACCATATTTTTTTTATTAAAATATTTGATTTAATACACAAAAAAGGTTTTTAAATGAAAAAAAATACTATAATGATTTACATAATGATGTTAGGTACTTTTGGTATATTAAATACAGATATGGGAATAGTTGGAATTTTACCCGAAGTTACACAATATTTTCATGTAAGTTTAGCTGATGCAGGATTAATGGTGAGCCTTTTTTCATTAGTAATTTCAATAACATCTCTATTTTTACCATTATTATTCAGTAGATTTGATAGAAAGAATAGTTTTGTTTTGGTTTTAGCAATATTTACAGTATTTAATTTCATTGGAGCATTTGTAACAGATTTTACATTAGCATTAATATGTAGATTAATACCTGCAATATTCTATCCTATATACTGTGCATTAACATTATCCGTAGCTGGTGAAATTGCTGATAAAGGTAAAGAACAAGAAGCTATAGGTACTGTAATGATGGGTGTTAGTTCTGGTATGATATTAGGGGTTCCAATTACTACATTTATTGGAAGTAATTTTGGATATCAGTATTCAATGATTTGGTTTGCACTTATTACATTAATTGTATTAATTGTTACAATAATCTACTTTCCACCACTGCCTGGTAGAACACAAAGTTATGGATTACAGATATCTGTTTTAAAATCAGTAATATTTATAATTTCATTAATAGCAGTTATACTAATATATACTGGAATGTATACATCATATTCATATATATCAGAGTTTTTAGGATCAATACTTAATATAAAATCAACTAATTTAAGTATAACTTTATTTATTTATGGTATTGCTTCAATTACTGGAAATTTTGTATCAGCAAAATTATTACAAAAAGTTCCTAATAAAATTATTTTAATGTTACCACTATTGTTTATAATAATATTCTCAATAGTATTCAATATAAGTAATTATCCTTCATTACTTGTAATTATCATATTATTATGGGGATTATTTGCAGGAATGGGCAATAATGTTTCACAATATTTAATGGTTTCAGCTGCACCCAATGCTCC
>SUTP01000098.1 GCA_015062815.1 Methanosphaera stadtmanae
TTTTACAAAAGGAGTTAGTTAATTTTATGAATTTACTTTTGTTTTATCTTTTTTGTTTTGTTTAAAATATTCTAATAGACAGGTTAATGCATTGTTTAGTTTTTCTATGTTGAAATTTGTTTTAGTTAGGATTAATGGTTGTATGTGATATTTTTTTAATCCTATTTCATAGTTATCATAGCTATAATATCCTTTATCGGCTAGTATTTTATCATTATGATGTAATAAGTGATGTTTTTTTCATTTGTTCTAGTATTTCTGGGAATATTTGGCTATCCTGTGGGGAACTTGAGTGTATTATAAATTTAGAATATTTTTCTTCATTATATTTGTGTATAGTGTAGAGTTAATTAAGAAAGATTTTTTATTTTTTTTTTATTTTTATTGGGTGTGAATATGTCTGTCTCTTTTATCCTCCTATATAATTTTCCATGTGATGTTTTATCTTTTATTTAGAAAGTGTTTCTTTAAATATTTCTTTTCTTCTTTGATATTTTTGTTAGGATATTTTGGTGAATTCTTCCGTGTCATAAATAATTATTCATTGTAATATTTTTGTTTATATCTTAATTATAATGTGATTGTTAATCAGGATTTATTACCTGATTAATTCCATAGCATTTCAACAAATAGAGCCTAATTATTACGATAGACGATACATAAAAAATGTATTGCTTTGTATTTGTAGCATTTTTATAGTGGTTGATTATTATTGGCATTTGTAGAATGTATTGATTAGATTGGGATGCATCCCTATATTTCAGCGCTGTTTTAAAGGATTTTATTATTTGGTGTATGATGGTGCTGTGGTTTTATAGTAGTGTCTGTCATTATTTTCCTGGTAATTTCATAGTTACTATTAGTATTTTATAATATGTTGAATATATTAGTAGTAGGTGTGTTATTTTGGATTCTGAAAAATTAGAAGCATTTGTTGATGCTGTGCTTGCAATTATATTAACTGTTATAGTATTGGAACTGCCTCAACCTGAAAGTATAACGTTCATGGGTTTTTGGGCTTTGAAAACAAATTTTTTTGCATATTTGATAAGTTTTATAGTTATTTTAACTAATTGGTATTTCTTCCATATTATCTTTGAAATTATACGAAAAATTAATGGTAAGGTTATAGCTATGACGGGACTTGTTGTCTTTGTAATGTCACTCTTACCATATTTTACATTATTAATATCAGATAATTTCAGTAATTTAAATGCTCAGTTATGTTACTGTTGCTTTTTTATTATTATAGAATTGTCTTATGATATTTTATTCTGGATGATTACTGACATTGAACATAATAGAAAATTAAATAACTTGTTAAACCTTAAAAGAACTGGAATACATATGTTATTTTATGTGATTGGAATTGTTTTAGGAATGATGTACAGGCCGGAAATCATAGTTTTCTTCGTGTTTATAACTGTTTTAACATGGTTTGTTCATGTTTACTTATCTATTAAGGATATTGATTGTGAAAATGATAACATGTGCTAGTTTTAGTAACATAACAGTTGTTACACATCAAACATCTTGATTTTCCTTCTCCTTTTTGTTTCCAACTTTTTAGAAAATCAGGTTCTGCGATGAATGGACGATACATTGACAGATAATTAATACTGGTATTGTTTAATAGTTCATTCATGTGTTTCATGTCTTTAAAGCCTCCACCTAAGATTACTGGTATGTTTGTTTGTTTTATTAATTTAGTGTTGAAATTAACTAATTCATCTTCATTTGAGACTTTTTTAGTAAAATATTTCGGGGATAATGGTCTTGTTACCTGTATACTGTCTGCTCCATATTCTTCTAGTAACTTGCATATTTTAATGCTTTCATTTTGATTTATTCCACCTTTTCGACCATCAAATGCATTTATTTTACAGTTAACATGAAAGCCAAGAGTGTTTTTTATAACTTTAATAATCTCCAATACTATTCTTAATCTATTAAATGTATTTCCTCCATAATTATCATTTCTTTGATTAAAATAGGGATTGATGAACTTTGATAAATAAAAGTTATTACCTAATGCTAATTGTATTCCATCAAAACCTGCCATTTTAAGTTTGCGTGCAGTTATAATAATGTCGGTCTGTATTTTACGAATGTCATCCATTGTTAATTCATTAACTTTAATATCATAGTCTATATCTCGATTATATTTAATGAATTCTACCTGGCCAAGAAGGGGCACGTTATTTTCATGAGTAATATCTGCTAAGTTTTTTGCAATCATCATAAAATTAGGTAAGTTACTTTTTAGGGAGTATTCGGAAAATCTGTCCTTAGGATAAAATGATATTATCTCGGTAATTATTAAGCCAACGCCACTACATGATATGCGTTCATATTTATCATATAATTCATCCAGGGAATGTGTCTGCCAAAGTCCTGTTCTAACGATTCTACTGTTAAGTTCTAAATTTCCTAAATTACAAGTATCAAATATATCTTTCATAAAAAATAGTTTGGTAATTAATTATATAAAAAAGAAGTAGTAATTTTTAAGTTACTATATGGAATGCTTTCCTGTATTCAAGTAATATTTCATCTTTCTGTAAATCATCAAATCCTACATGATTTATTTCATCAAAGTAATATACTACAAATTCATATAGTATTCTATTAGTTTTTTTGCCTTTATCGGTTAAATTATATTCTGTCTGAACTTTAGGAGAAGTTCTTATGATAATTTTTTCTATTAAACCAATCTCTTCCATATACTTTAATGTTTCAGCTAGTATATGATTACTTATTGTTGGATTAGCTTTCTTAAATTCTGAGAAATGTTTCATTCCCCTAAATATGCATGATAAAATACAAAATATCCATTTTCGGTTAAAAATATCTAAGGTAGCACCTATTGGACAAATATTATTCTCTATCATCTGTTTTAACTCCCAAAGTAATTATAAAGTTACTCTCACATTTATAAATATATTATAATATATGTTTATCTAATTATATTAAGATGGAGATAAACAGAAAAATGAAAATTAAATATTGGAGCGATTTTGCTTGTCCTTACTGTTATATTGGAAATACCCGACTAAAAAAAGCAATTAAAGATTTGAACTTAGAAGATGAAATTGAAATAGAAGTACATGCTTTTGAACTGGATCCTAATGCACCATATGATGTTAAAAGCACTACTGTTGAACGTTTTGCAACCAAATATGGGTTGAGTGTTAGTCAGGCAGAACAGGAAGTAAATAATATTTCCCAACTTGGAATAGAGGAAGGTATTGATTTTAAATATGCTACAACATTATATACCAATTCACGTGATGCTCATAGACTTATGAAATATGTTCAAAGCCTAGATAATCCTGAACTAGTAGAAAAATTAAGTAAATTATTATTTGATGCATACTTTACTAAAAACTTAAAACTAGCTGATAAGAAAACATTGTATAGTGTAGCAGAAGAGGCTGGATTAGATAAGAAAGAAGTTATGGAAGTCCTGGATAGTGACTTGTTTAATAAGGAAGTTCAGGAGGATGAACAGGAAGCACTCACTAATGGTATTCATGCTGTACCATTCTATATTATAGACAATGAATACAGTATTCCTGGTGCTTTATCCTATAATGACTTTAAAAACATATTAAGTCAAGTATCACAACAAGATAATGTTACACCGGAAGATAAGACACAGAACTGTTCTAATGGTACTTGCAGAATATAAATCAGAATAGGAGTGTTTTTTTTATATGAATATTAGATGGTATGGTCATTCTGCATTTGAATTAACATCAGAACAATTAAATATATTGGTTGATCCTTTTATAACAGGCAACCCTTCATGTCCAGTATCCATTGACCAATTAAGTCCTGATGTAATATGTGTTACTCATGGTCATGCAGATCATTTTGGAGACACTGTAGAACTGGCAAAAAATAATGGTTCATTAGTCATTACAAATTATGAAATATCACAATACCTACAGTCAGTGAATGTTAAATCCATCGGTATTAATTGTGGAGCATCAGTAAAAATAGGGGATGTTGGTATAAGAATGTTAAGTGCCCAGCATTCATCATCCTTTGATTTTCTGCCAAATAATAGATATGCCGGTAGTGCCGGAAGTTTCCTCTTTACTTTTAATGATGGTACAAACGTATTTCATGCCGGAGACACTGGCTTATTCGGAGATTTAAGGGATGTTGTTGGTAATATATATCATCCTGATGTAGCAATACTACCTATTGGTAACATTTTTACCATGGACCCTGTTGAAGCAGCTATTGCTACAAAATGGATTAATCCAAAGATTGTTATACCAATGCATTACAATAGTTTTGATTCAATAAGACAGGACCCTGAATATTTTAAGAAATTAGTTGAAAAACATTCCCCCACGACCAGGACAATGATATTGGACGTTTTAAATAGTGAAAAAATAGTTTTATAAAATATATGAGTTGATAATATGCATTACACAGGACCAGTTTACAGCCACCCTCTAGAATCTAACACTCCAATTTTGGAAATTACTTAGGGATGCTCATGGAATAAATGTGTTTTCTGTAATATGTATAAGACTGTGGACTTTGGAGTATCACCAATGGAAATTATTGAAGAGGATTTACAGGAATTAGCCGGCAAGTATCCGAAGTTACATAGATTAACTGTTGCAAATGGTGATCCTTTTGCACTTCCAACAGGTAAATTACTTGAAATCTCAGAGTTAATAAGGAAATATCTTCCTAACATTAATGTAATTACATGCACAACATCTATTAGAAATATAATGAAAAAATCACAGAAAGAATTAGACCAGTTATATGAAGCAAAATATAATGATATTTATATTGGTATTGAATCTGGATGTGATGATGTATTAAAATTATTAAACAAAGGCATTACTATTAATGATACTTATGAAACACTGGAAAAATTAGAAAAATCAAATATAAGATACATTGCACTATTAATGGGTGGTGCTGGGGGAAAACAGTACAGAGAAGAAAATATCATTGATACTGTTAAACTGTTAAATAAGTATCCGCCCAAAATGATTTCAATAATTACAACTGGAATACCCTCCGGCACTACCTTAAGTAAAATGAGGGATGATGGCAAATTTGTACAGTTAACTGAGCGTGAAGTTATTGAAGATGAACTTGCCTTAATAGAAGCTCTTGATATGCCTGATGGAGTTTATTTCTATGGACATCATCGAAATAATGTTGCAAGAGTAAGTGGACATTTCAAATACAAAGACAGACTAATTAATGGATTTAAAGAGAAATTAATGTATCTTGAAGAAAACAAACCTGAAGTACTTGATATATCATTAGAAAGGGAATATTTATAAGGATATTTCTTCATATCCCTCATTCACTTCTTTTTTGTGCGACGAGCAATTCAATTTGTTCTCACTTGAAACTTTGTTTTAAGTGTGTGTTAGTATTGTATCTATTTAATGGATACTTTTAATCCTGTTGTATGGGTTATTCTCCCTTGAAACTGCGTTACTGGTAACTGTGGGTAGGTTGCATGATAGGTAAAGCTTAATCTAACTTCTAGCATCCATGAAGTGGAGGGCGAGAGAAAGACCAATATTTGGCTAATGTTAAATGAACTCTTATAATCATCGTGAAGGTGGACAGCACGTTAGGATGATTAAAGGATGTGTTGTAGTTGCAGGCAGGTCAGACGAAGTGAAAAAGGACGTCTATAGATTACAACCCATATGTCTGTCGGTGTATTGGGAGAGCCTAAGTTGTGTCGTAGTCTAACAGAAGATAAACGAGGGTTCGCCTAGTAAAGTCCAAAAAGAAATTGTGATTTTTCTTTCTTGGTAGGGGTTTCTGTGAGGAAATTCTAAGACCTTATTGGGTAAAGGATGTTAAGGAAGCTAATGCCACATTTGTCGTTAAGACGGTAGGATTTTAACAAAATTTTGAACTACTGATGGATATGCTGACTTTAACAGGTGTATAACATGATATTAAAACGAATTTGTAAATCTTAGATGTGATTAATTTATGAGTCAAATTTCAGTTGAAGAAAACTGTGCGCAATCTGGTATTGGGTGTCAGTCCACGGAATTGGACAAACTCGACAGTGAATGGTCCAATATTAATTGGAACTATGTAAGTCG
>SUTP01000099.1:0-2997 GCA_015062815.1 Methanosphaera stadtmanae
GTATGTTTAAAAGGAAAACAACTGCATTATTTTTGCTTATGGCAACAATGGTTTTTCTAGTTGGGATAAGTGTTGTATCGGCTACAAGTGATAATGATACTGTTATTCAAGATGATGCTTATTCGGGGATAGATCAGTCAATAGCAGAAGATAATTCAGTTAAATTAAATGTAAAATCTGAAAATAATAAGGATAATAGTTTAAAAGCTAATTATAACACTAAACAGAGTATAACTACAGTGACTACTGAACCTACTTCAACTGATAGGAAGATAAAGATTACAGCAGAAGTAAAAGATACTAGTGGGGTTCGGATAAAAAATAGTTATTTTAAATTGTATTATAATAATCAGTTAATTAAGACAATTAGTACAGGCAGTGGATTGACTAGGTATTATTATACAGTTCCGGGTACTGCTCAAAAGGCTACGATTAAGGCAGTGTATCAGGGAAATTCAATGTATGGTAGTAGTTCTGCTTCATATACTAATTATGTCTCAAAACAGAATACGAAAACTACAATCAAAGTAGAGCCAACTTCTATTTATAATCAAGTTAAAATAAGTGCTGAAGTAAGAGATAAAACTAATAATCTTGTTCCAAACAGTCATTTCAAGGTATACTATAATGATAATTTAATTAAAACTATTGGTACAAGAAGTGGAATAACAAGATTTAATTATAATATGCCTGATACTAGTGGTGATGTAACAATTAAATCAGAATATCAGGGTTCAACAGTATATAAGACTAGTTCAAATACTTATGTGGGAAATCCTAGAAAACAGAAAACTTATACCTATTTGAGTTTAGAACCAACTTCTGTTTCTAATCAAGTTAAAATAACTGCTGAAGTTAGAGATGATTATAATAATCTTATTCCAAACAGTCAATTCAAAGTATATCGTGAAAGTAATTTGATTAAAACTATTGGAACAAGAAGTGGAATCACAAAATTCGATTATAATTCACCTGATACTTATGTAAAAATCATAGCTCAATATCAAGGTTCTACCAATTATTATAGCAGTTATGGTGCATTTCATGGTGAAATTCCACAAAAAAAAGATACATACACTTATTTAACGGTATCTAAGACAGATTCTAATAAGATATGTATAACAGCACAAGTTACAGATACAAATTATAACCTTGTTAAAAACAGTAAATTTAACTTATATTATGATGGAAAACTGATAACAACAATAGGTACAGGTAGTGGAATGACCAGATATTATTATACAATACCTCAACAATACAGTAATTATGCAACCATTACTGCAAAATATCTTGGAAACAGTTTATACAAAGAAAGTGACGATTCACAAGAAATATATGTGCCTGATTACATTTATAAAACTATAGAATTATATACTTACAGGAATTTTGATGTTACTACGAAATATGCTGATGGAGATCAATTTAATGCATGGTATCAAACATATGATGCTCAGTCAGATAAAGGAGTATATCTACATAGTTATCCTATAGATGGTACTGATATGGATTCTCTATCTCATAATATGATAGTTGATGCAACATTCTACTTTAAAAATAATGCGGGTAATATTATTTCAAGACAATTTGATACTGGAGATGGTATGTGGATGTCACATCAGTTAATTTCAGGATACACACCTTATAAAGTAGTTGCCAGATATAGAAAAATGACCCAACATGAACAAGATTTAATGAATTCAGGTTATTGGTGGGATGCCAAAACAGATGAATGGCATTATACGTCTTATTATAATTAATAACTTTTTCTTTTATTTTTTTTAGGTGCTATGATTGTGTGACAATTATTTGACTATTAAATTGTCGAGAACAAGTTTTAGGTAGTATTAATGATTTTAATTATTAATTCATTGATAGATGTATGATTATTAATGATTTCTGTAAATAAATTGTATTATTTTTACTGAAATATTTTTTTGTATGTTTACTTAAGTTCAGAAGGCTTATTTAATATTTGTACTGAAATTGATAAACTTTTTTTTTTAATTAGTACAAAATCGTTAAAATATATTAAATAGAACTATAGATTTGTCAAGTATTCTATAAATAAAGAAAAAATAAAAAAAGCAGAAAAACGAAATCCATTTAGTTCAGTTGTAATGTATAAGGATATTAAAAAATTATAAATTCATGAAATTAAGATTTCTACGTTTTTTTATTCTTTCTCTTATTTTTAAATCTTTTTCTGTGATAGGATCATCCATTTTTCTGATAAATCTTTCAGCATCTTCTCCTTCGAGTGTGGGTGTTGGTGCAATTGAATTTCGAACTCTTTTTGCCATATTGATTTCTCTTTAAATTTTATTTTTTAATTATTTTATATATCTTATTATTTGTTTTTTTAGTTTTTTATACTCTATTTTATATATTTATTTGTATTACTAAAGTTATATGTAATACCATATATTTTTGAAAACAAATTAATTATAAAATAAAAAGTAAAATACTTAATTCAACTACTAAATGTTTAATTAAAAATAAAAAAATAGTAAAAGACTAAAATTTAGTCTTTGAATAAGTTTTAGGTATACTGATATCTCTTAATAATGAGGACCATGATGGATTTGCTGAACCCCAGTAATTATTTTCAATTTTCATATTATCCGATGCTGAATAATGATCGAAATAAATTGCATAACCTTTGTTAGATATAAAGTTAGATTTGGTTACTGTGCATAATCCTGGACCTTGTCCTTCATGACTTTCAATTACAGCGGTTGTTACAGTATTTGATTGGAATGTACTTCCTGTCACAGTAACTTTAGATATACTGGATATTATTGAATTAACGTTATTATTTTGGAATAATATATCTTTAAAGTCTAGTTCACCCCAACTACCAATTAATCTTGAACTTCCTTTATGGTTTATTATTTTTGAATTTTTTAGAGAAATATATCCACTGTTTTCTATGATATTTCCACCACTAAACTCTGTTTCTTTAGTTAACTTATTATTGTTAAATATGGAGTTTGTAAT
>SUTP01000099.1:3097-6049 GCA_015062815.1 Methanosphaera stadtmanae
AATCATATTACCTTCATTGTTTACTATTGCTCCACCATTACCGAATTCAGCTATATTGTATTTGAATACTGAATTGTTTATTTCAAGTTTTGCAGTGTTATATATTGCTCCACCTTCTCTATATGCAGTATTGTTAATGAAGTTACTGTTATATATTTTCACAGTAGCTATTCCATCATTATCTCTTATATATAGTACTCCACCACCCATACCTGTATTGTTATTGAAGTTAGATTTATTTATTGTGGTTGTTCCACCAGCTATAAATATAGCTCCTCCAAGTTGTTTTGCATTGTTATTTAAGAATTTAGAGTTTGTGATGGTTGTTGTACTATCTTTTAGGCATAATGATCCACCATTTGATGATCCGCCATTTACTGTATTGAATCCCCAGTTACCATCAAATGTTGATGATGTGATGGTTAATGTAGAGTCTATTGCTCTTATTACTCCTCCATATCCTTTACCTAAATTATTTTTGAATATTGAATTTGAAATGGACATTTTATTATAGTTATAGATTAATGAATCACCGGTTGTAAGAATCATATCTCCATAGTCATCTTCATCAGGACCATCATTTCTATTTTCATTTCCTGTGAAATTACAATTATTAATGGTTAATGTTCCATAGTTTTCTATTAATCGGTTTTGTGAGTTTACAAAGTTTATTCCGTTGAAATTGACTGTAGAACCTATTATGAATTTGGTATTGGTTGTAGTTAGTGTTAGTCTAACGACGTTGTTGTTGTAATTTGTTATGTTGATGTTTTTATCAATGTATAATGTGCTTGGAAGGTTATTGTTTGTGTATGTTCCACCCATTAACTTAATTTTATAATTGTTTTCTGCTTTTGATACTGCGGCGTTTATTGTTTTGTAGGGTTTGCTTGTTGTTCCTGTTGCTGTATTATCGTTTCCATTTGGATTTACATAGATTATATTGTTTATTATATTGATTGTTTTACTTGCTGTTACTGTTGTTATGTTGTCTGTGTTAATGTATGATGCTTTAAGCTCGTAGTTTCCTTTATATGAATTTGGTATGGTGTATTTCATTGTTGCAACACCATTTTTAATACTTGGTGATCCTATCCATTTGTTGTTGAATGTTATTGATACTCTGCCTGTATTTACTTTAACATTATTTTTGTCGGTGACTGTTGTGGTTATTGTTATCTGTGATTCTATGTAAGTTGTTTGTGGTGTGGATATTGTGATTTTATCTGTAACTTTGGAAACAGTTATATTTTTTGTTGTACTTGTTACTTCTTGGTTGTTTGTGTTTATGTATGTCATTTTCACAGTATATTTACCGTTGTATGTGCTTGGTATGGTGTAGTCCATTGAAGCTGTTCCTTTGTTGATTCCAGGGGAACCTATCCATTTGTTGTTGAATGTTATTGATACTCTACCGGTATTTACTTTATTACCATTTAAATCAGTAACAGTTGAGTTTAATTTTACTGGTATACCTGCATATGCAGTGGACGGAACAGTAATGGTAATTTTATTGTTAGGTTTTGTAATGCTGATATTTTTTGTTGTACTGGTTATTTCTTGGTTGTTTGTGTTTATGTATGTCATTTTCACAGTATATTTACCGTTGTATGTGCTTGGTATTGTGTAGTCCATTGAGGCAAAACCATTATTGACTCCGGGGGAACCTATCCATTTGTTGTTGAATGTTATTGATACTCTACCTGTATTTACTTTATTACCATTTAAATCAGTAACAGTTGCATTTAATTTTATTTTTGTACCTGCAAATGCCGTGGATGGAATAGACATGCTGATTTTATTGGTTGGTTTTATTACATTGATGTTTTTAGTGGAAGTGCTGATTTCTTGATTGTTATTGTTTATGTATGTCATTTTAATTGGATAATTGCCATTGTATGTAGAGGGTACATTATAATTCATTGATGCAATACCATTACTTACTCCTGGTGAGCCTATCCATTTATTGTTAAATGAAATTGATACTCTACCATTAGATACAGGTACATTGGATGTTTTTACATTAACTTTAATGGTACTGGTTTCTCCTGCAGTAACTGTTGGTGTTTGTAATGTAACACTTGTTTGAGAAATACCTAATTTTGATTTTGAAGAATTATTATCTTTTGTCAAAGACATGTCTTCATAATCATTACTAGATGAAAATTCATTTATATTTTCTTCATTGGTCTTTGTTTCAACTTTTTCATCAATATTTGATGATTTTTCTATCTGTTTAGATGTAATATCATTATTTAAATTATTATCACAGTAATTAGTATCATTAAGTTCTGTTGCAGAGATAACTGAAGTTGTTAGAATTATTACTGAAAATAATAGTACAAATAAACAAATTGTTTTATTAATCTTCATTTTTAACATCTTAATTTTTATTTTTATAATTAACGTTTTATTATTAAAAAATAATAAACTTAGTGTTTAATCCAATTATTATTATTAATATGGGAAAGTTAAAAGTAATTATTTTAAAAAACACGTTTTTACAATTAAAAAATATTAAAAAAATAAGGTATATTTTTTATTTAAATTCTAAGTAATTATTGGAATTGTATTCAGTATTATTTTCTGACATTCTAATTAATTAGATATATAATTTTGTGTACTAGGTCTATGTTTAATGAGTTTAATAGGATGAATGTTTACTGTTTTAGGTAACATTTATTTATTTTTAAAAAAAGATTATATGTTATGAGAGTTTTTAAAATTATTGAGAAATATTTTGTTGTATTAATATTATTAGCCGTTATTTTATCTTTTTTTAGTCCTAATATGTTTAGTTGGGTTTTAGGTAGTATTAATGGTTTTAATATTTTAAATATACTTTTGGGAGTTATTCTTTTTGGTATGGGTACAACTTTACAGGTGAGTAGTTTTGTTAATGTGTTTAAAAGACCTAAAGAGGTGTTAATTGGTATTTCTATTCAGTATATA
>SUTP01000028.1:0-8081 GCA_015062815.1 Methanosphaera stadtmanae
GGGTTATATTTTATTGATATCATTAAATAATATAATATCATCACTGATAACTTCTAATAAGTTTTTATCATGACTAACTGCTAGTATACCAATTTTGTTTTCTTTACAATAGTTTAAGAGTGCTTCCCATATTTGTACTTGTGTTACTGCGTCGAGCATTGTACTTATTTCGTCTGCTATGATGAATTTGGTTTTGGGATTTAATGCTCTTAGAATACTAAATCTTTGTAGTTCTCCACCGGATAATTCATTAGGCCAACGGTTTAACCAATTTTTCTTTAAACCAAAAATATCCATGAGTTCTTGTGGTGGATTCCATGATTCAGAAAGTACTTTGTGCATTTTCCATTTGGGATTCATAGTTTTTTCAGGATGTTGAAAAATTAATTGTGCAGGATAGTAATCTTTTGTATCAATTATTGTATTGTCTATTGTAACTGTTCCCGTATAATTTTGCAGGTATCCTGTTATTATTTTACATAATGTACTTTTTCCACTTCCACTATCTCCCATAAGTCCAATAACTTTATTGTCTGGAATGTCTATTGATATATCGTTTAGTATTTGTTTGTTTTTCTTATAAGCAAATGAAATGTTATTAGCACTAAGATTCATCATTTTCCTCCTTCTTAAAGTTATGACATCTAATCATTGCATTTCCATAAGGTACTAATTCAGGTTTGTTTTTTTCACAGAAATCTGTTCGAATAGGACAGTTTTCATAGTAGATGCATCCTTCAACATCTTCATGTGGTTGTACACCTTCTGTTAGTTTAAAACCATTTTGGGGCAGAGCTTCGATTAGTGATTTTGAATAGGGGTGTAATAGTTTACTTGAATCTTTGAAATTTTCTGTTTTGTTAATTTCTATTACGTATCCTGAGTAAAATATTGCTATTTTATCTGCTGTTTTAAGTGCTACATCTATTTCATGGGTTATGAGTAGTACTCCTTTATTGTCTTCTGATAACTTTTTAATATCTTTTATTGTTTCATTTACACTTTTTTCATCAAGTCCGGGGGTTGGTTCATCTGCTACAATTAATTCAGGATTGGATAGTAATGCTGTGGATAATAATACTTTTCTTGCCATTCCTCCAGATAGTTCAAATGGATATAGATCATCTACTTCTTTACCTAAACCATATTTTTCAAATATTTTTCTTTGATGTTTTAATGTTTTTTCTTTATCTTTGGCATCTCCTATTGCTTGCTGACTAACTTTCATTAATGGATCCAGGAAATTAACTGATTGTGGTATTAAACTGATGTGTTTGCCTCTTATTTCTTCTTTTTTTTCTTGTGTTAATGGATCTCCTTTAAAGGATATTATTCCTTCACAAATAGCATTTTCTGGTAATATTCCTAGAATTGCATGTGCTAGTAAACTTTTTCCTGACCCACTTGAACCAAGTATGGCAACTATTTCTCCCTGTTTAACACTTAAAGTTAAATCTGAGATAACTTTTAATATGTGTTGTTCTAATCCTTGCAGGTATTGTGTAAATGAAATTGAAACATGTTCTACAGTTAATAAATTGTCATTCATATTGCTTGTCTCCTTGTTATTTTTGTGCTTTTGTTGGATCAAGTAGTTTTTCGACCTGTTCACCAATTATATCAAAGAGTAATACCACTATGAGTAATGTTAATCCAGGAAATAGTGCTAACCACCATGAACCCATAGTCAGATAAGACATTGATTCTGATAATATAATACCAATAGCAGGTTCATGTGGTGATAAGCCGAATCCCAGGAAGGTTACACTTGCTTCGTGCATAATTGCATGTGGAAATATGAGTAATGTTCCAACAATTATTTGTGTTATTACAAGTGGTAATATGTGTTCCTTTGCAATCCAGAAATTATTTTTACCGAATTTACGTGCTAAGTTTACATATTCTGACGTGTTTATTTCTTTTATTTCAACTCTTAATACTCGTGCAAGGGATATCCAATGTGTGCAGGCTACACCTACAATCACACCCAATGCTCCTTTTCCCATACAGAGGGATATTAATATTAATAGTAGTAAATGTGGCATTGATGCAAATAAGTCAATAAGCCATGATATAAGTGTATCTCCATATTTATTAATGCTTGAAATGAATGCCATTATCATTGCAACTATACTGGATATTATTGAAGAAAATGCACCTATCATTATACTCAGGCCAAGACCTTTAAGAGTTCTTGTTAACATATCACGGCCAAGCCAGTCTGTACCAAATAACTGTTCAAATGATGGTGGATGTTGACGCATCATGAAGTTCGTGGTTATAGTATTTGAATCAATAGTTAAACTAGTTATGAAGATTAATATCAATAATGATAAAGTTAATCCAATAATTAATAAAGTTTTTTGTCTAAGATTAAGTGAGTTCAAAGGATTAAAATTAAATTTATTCATCACCATCACCCCTCATTCTAGGATCCACATATTTGTATAATATATCAGCTATTGTATTTCCAACAAATACAAAGATAGTACTTACTAAAACTATTCCTAAAAGTAATGGTACATCTGAACGTAATCCTGCTTCAATTGTGGCTTGACCTATACCTGGATAGGAAAATACTTGTTCTACAAGTACTGCTCCACCAAATAATTCACTGAAACTAAGAAATTGTAATGTTATAGCAGGTAAAATTACATTTCGTATACCATGCTTGATTATGATACTCCAATGTTTTTCTCCTCTGGATTTTGCAAACAGGAAAAAATCACTATTTTCAATATTTACAAGTCGATCTCTAGTATATAATGCAATTGAAGATATGCCTACAATACTTAATGTAAATGCAGGTAATATAAGTCTATGTAACCATTCCCAAAATGTCACATTTTCTGCCATAACTCCAACAGGTACCGCTAATCCTATCGGAAACCAGTTTAACCACACGGAAAATATTATCAGCACTATCAATGCTATCCAAAATGCCGGGGAAGATTGTAAAATATAACAATATGTTTTAATTATTTTATCAATCCAGGTTCCTCGTTTAGCACCAGAAATTATACCCAATGAAAAACCCACAATTCCTGAAATTACCCAGGAAACAGCCATTAATACGAGCGATGCTGTAAATTTTTCCATAATTACTTGAGTTACAGGAATTCTATATATTAATGAAGTTCCTAATTTTAACTGAACAATATCTTCAAGCCAACCTACTATTTTATCCTGAATTGGAACTCCCACGCCCCAATAAGCACTTAATTTTTCAATCTGTTCTGGAGCATTACTCATTTCACCAAGATATGCTCTTACCGGATCTATTGGAGAAAGATCAATCATTATAAAACTAATAGCAGCAATAACAGTAAGTAAAATTAATAATCTTACTAGTTTATAACCTAAAAATTTCATGATTTTTTGATTATTAATAAAAACACCTCCACATAAATTTTATAAAAAAAATATCATAGGAAAAAAAATGAGTAAAGATTTATTTATTACTCACTTTTTATTTAACTAGTAGAATTATTATTCACAGGTCTCCAATCATATATATTTCCAAAAATATCTCCAGTATGTGGGAAAAGAGTGTGTGTATCAACAGATATATCTAATGAATCACTTACAAAGTATAAGAAATCATGTGAACCTATCCATACAAATGGAATATCATTTTGAGAAAGTTCTACAGCTCTTGCCCATGTACTATATGAAGATTCTAAGTTTTGTGACATAGCCTGTTCCATAAGTGCATCAACTTCACTATTATTATATGAAGGCATGTTATTGTATTCATTACGCATTTCGGAACCGCTTAAGTGTCCATATATGTAGTATGGATTTGGATTTCCAGCACCCAGTACGAAAGCATCAGAATACCCAACGCCTGGGATAATTTCATCCAAACTTTTTCCTACTGGTGTAATTGCAATACCAAATTCTTTAGCCTGTTCACTAACTTGTAATGCAATGGATTGTCTGAAGTTACTGTCAGCTCCACCTGTAAAGTAAACTAAATTAAATTCAGCTTTTCGTCCATCTTTCTCAACAATACCATCATTATCAGTATCAGTCCATCCTCCTTCTCCTAAAATTCTTTTAGCTTCATCAATATCACCATCAGATATTGTCTGCTGGTAATTAAATGGTAATGATGGATCAGTAATTGTTGTTGAAGCAATACCATATCCATTATAAGATCCCTTAATAATCTCATCACGATTAATTCCAACATTTAATGCTTGTCGTATTGCTATATCACTAGTCACATCGTTTCCTATAGGTGAACCATCTTCTGTTGTTCCACCACTAGCAACTACAGGTAAAGTAATACCTCTTAAATCAATTGAAGAAATATTAACTTTACTCATTCCATCTATTGTTTCATTAGCAAAAGATAATGGTAATTCTATAATGTCTACTTCACCTTTTTGTGCTGCTGCAAATGCTGCATCATGGTCTATGAAAAGATTGGTAATCTTCTTGTAATACGGTTTTTCTCCATAGTAATCATCATTTATTTCAAAGATTGCTTGTTGACCTTTATCCCATTGACTTAATTTATATGGTCCGGAACCAATTGGATTTTGACCATATGTTGTATTATCATAGGAATCTGATGGAACAATACCTAAAGCTGCAAATTTGTAAGGGAATGTTGAATCAGGCTTGTTTAATCTGAATCTCACAGTATTATCATCTACTGCAGTAGCTTCTTCCAAAGTACCTAAATCTACTGCTCCATTTTCTTTAGCCATATTATAAGTAAAAGCAACATCTTCTGCAGTTAAAAGGCTATTATCAGTAAATTTCACACCATCACGAATTGTTACTTCATAAGATTTCAAATCAGAGGATGTGGTATAATCTGTTGCCAAATCACTTTCTAATGTATCATTAACATTAACTCTATATAATCTACTTTGAATAAGTGGTTCTGTACCATGACCTGATGCCCAACCAGTTAATGGATCAAATCCACCTTCTGGTTCACCATTACGTGTATCTACAGCAACAACTAATTCATCATCTGCACGTGTTGTATTAGTATTCATGGAAAAAGCAGCTATTATTGTAATTATTACTATAATTAATACTGCTATTCCAATAATGTATTTTTTATTCATTTTTTACCTCTTTAAAAAAAAGATTATTTCAATATTATTAAATTATATAATATTTTTTCAGGGTATTACTATTATTAGGTAAATAATTTCATAGGAAAACTTATTTAAATAAATAGTTTAAACCTAATAGTTTCATTGACATGTTTTTATACCCTTTTTTAAACAAATAATTAATTATAATTTTCATAGTTCATTATTTGATAAAATTGATTTTATTTTATCAAATTACTAATTTCCTTTTAATTTACATTAATTTAAAATATATGTGTGTTGTTAAAGTATCAAGTAAATTTTAAAATAACTTAATTATAATTAATTAATAATTATATTGTTTCATGTAGATTATAAAGATAATGTTGTTTATTTGTTTAAAAAAGGGGTGTTATATTTGATATTTTTAAATATAAACAATAATTTTTTTAATATTGTTTTCTATATTTAAATAATAAAATGTGATTTTGTTAAAGAAGCTACTTCAATTCTTATTTTAAAAATCAGTGTGATAAAAAAAATAGATTTTATTATCTTAAGATTTTAGGTTAACCTACAATTTCCTTGAATTTATACAAAATATCCACTTACTAATAAGATACTACAAAACTAAATACAGAATGTAAAAGCCATAAACTACTAAAAGCTCACATTAATCAGTCAAAACATGATTTATACGGTGAAGTCCTAATGAAATAAAACTATAACATTACGGGATTAGAAATCCAAACCCTGAAGTAATAAATAAAAAAAAGAATTAGAAAACAGAAGAACTATTAAAATTATTCGCATATAATCGTTTAAAAATTCTATAACAACAAGTAATGAGATTATATAATAAAAAAGAAATATTAAATCTAGTAATAAACATAATACTAATCCAAAAATATTTTTCAACTTCAAACGAATAATATCTTGGTATGAAAACCAAAAAATAGAAGGAACAAGTAATCAAATAGAAAATATCTTCCAAAAATATATATTATTTAAAAAAAAATAATAATATAACAAGATGTGATTATATGGTCAATAGAAAGAAAATTGCTGAAGATTTTGTTCACAGCATTAAATCAGATAGTATCCATAAAATTATATTGTTTGGCTCAGTGGCTCGTAATGAAGATAATGATGATTCAGATATTGATATACTAATTGTTGCAGATAATTACCTAAAAATTGAACCACAAATATCAGAAGGAATTTATAATGCTATACGAGATTATGGTGAATTAATATCGGCACATTTTATGACACCAGAAACATTCAACAAAACCAAAAATTATTCTTTTCTAACTAGAGTTCTCAAAGAGGGGATTAATCTTGTGTGAAGTTGAAGATTACATATCCATATAGTAAATTAAAATCAAGTAAACAATTGTATAAGATTGGACAATATTCCGATTCTGTTTCATTATCTTACTATGCAATGTATTCTGCTGCAACAGCAATGCTTTTAAAAATAGGAATTTCAACAACTCGTCATAAAGGAACAATGAATGAAATATTTAAAAATTATGTGAAAACTGGTAAACTAGATCATAGAGTATATGTAAATTTTGCAGGAACACAATCTCTAAGAGAAACATCAGATTATAGTGCAATTGTTGATATAGATGAAAAAATAGCTAAGATTAAAATTGAACAAGCAGAAGAATTTATAAAAGAAGCAGAAAAAATAATCTGAAATTAGGGATTATATTCTTCTTTTTTAAAATTTAGGATATGGGATGAATTTAATGAAGATGAGAAATTAGATGTAAAAGATAATAACTACTAGAAGTTTAATGAATCAACCAAACAGACATGATTGTAACAAAGATTGCCATAATAGAACTAAAACTATACATACTGGATGAAGAAAATACCAAACTCCAGAAATGATAAAAGAATTAGAAATTAGAAGAATTATTATAATTTCTTAATTATCATGTTATAAACCAGTCTGCTTTTATGTTTTAAGAGTGGATTTTCACGTGAAAATTTCTGCATGTATTCACCAATACTTAAACCCGGATTTTCTTCTATGAGGTCATTCACAGTATTTTGCAAGCTTTTACTAGGAAGTGTTTCTATAAACTCGTGTAACTGTTTTAACACCATTTTCTGTACACGTGGATGATAAACGTCAGTTTTATCATATTCTTCTTCCAGGTTAATGTTTATTTCTTCAATAACTTTTTTTTCATCATAATCTCCAAGTAATAGCTCACTTCTCTCATCTAATATTTTATGTATTTCTTTTTTAACCTCTCCGGGACTTACATTTAATATTATTCTTCCTTCTGCTTCAAAATATGATTTAGGCTTTGATTTAATGTAATTTCCATCGTCACGAAGAACTGCTCCTTCATATCTTATCTTTCCTTTTTCTGTGATATTAATTGTGTTTAGTTTATCAAGGTATTCTTTTAAGTATCCTAGTATATCATCTAGGGATTTGCCGGTTTTATTATTGTAATTTCTTGTTTGAGTATAATATTTATCTACTAATTCTAATTTGTATTCATTGGGTTGTATATGTATTATTCCCAGTTGTTCTGGTTTTTTTATTTGAATATATTTTGATAACTTTGTGATTTCTTCGTCATTGAGAAATTTTTTTCCAGTATATGCTCCCAGTAATGCCAGATCTATATATGTTTTGTAGTAGGGGATAGTATGTTGATTTAGCATGCCATATAATTCCATGTATATTGAATCAATATTTTCATTCATCTGACTTATATTTCTCTTGTCACATAGTTTATACATTTCAATGAAGTGTTTGTCAAGTACTGCTTTTTGTCTGCTCTTTGGTACATATTCGATTATTTCCCCATTTTCATCATATAATTTATAAACACATATACATGAACCATCTAATTTTTCATATAATTTGATATTTTCAGTGAAAACCTGATTCTCATAAAAATACATTTTCGGAAAACCATGTACAAACTGCAATGTATCATGACCATTGCACTCATTTATAATTAATGAACCATGAAATTCATCATGAGTCAA
>SUTP01000028.1:8181-11134 GCA_015062815.1 Methanosphaera stadtmanae
ATTTTAATATTATAAATAACAAATATACTTTTAGTGATTGAATATGAATTTACCTTTAAATATACCTGCAGATATTGATAAATATTTTTATAATAGAAAAGAGGATATAAAATTAATTAATGCTTATTTAAACATGTTAAATGAAGGTATTGCTAATCAGATATTAGTTACAGGTTTTAGAGCTGTTGGTAAAACATTCTTCTTAAAAAAAGTATTACATAATCAGCCAGATTCAATTTTAACAAGTTATGTTGATTTATCAAAAATATATGGTAAAGAATTTGCTAAAATATCTGAAGAAGAAGTACTAAAAGAAATACTAAAACAAATAAATCATACAATTCTGGAATATGAGGGTAAAATTCCAAACTTTAAAAATGATATAATAAACTGGATAAAACAATTACCATTAAAAAGTTATGATTTTACTAATTCAACAAATATCTTAGATATTCCAATTCCAGAAATAAAAGATAATTATAGTAAATTAAGTGAATTTGTAATGGAATTACCTCAAAAAATAGTTGATCAATATGATAATATTAATGGATTTATAATAGTAATAGATGAATTTCAGAATTTAAAAAACTTAGAAAATCCTGATGCATTCTTTTGGCTTATGAGAAGTTTTTCTCAAACACAACACAACGTAACTTATATATTCACAGGTTCAATATCAAACACTAGTGATATAATTGACATGATTAACGGACCTACAGGAGCATATGGTGGACGTATGATTCAAATTAATATAAAACCATTTTCTAAAGAGGAAACTTTTAATTATATTACTGAAAGAACAAATTTAACATTTACTGATGATGGTTTTAAGGAATTTTATGAATTAACCAGGGGTATGCCGAGTTATATTAATAGTTTTTGCAATGTCCTGGATTCTTCTGAAATATATGACAAAAAAAAGATAATAAATACATTCCTTATAAAACTAGATCAGATAAATGTATTATGGCTGACTGTTTGGGGAACATTTTCAGAAACTGAAAAAACAATCATCATAAACTTATTAGAAAATGAAAAAATGTCCTGGAATGACTTAATGTCAAAGATATCCTATTCAAAAAGCACCATAATAAAATATGTTGAAATATTAAACAATAGAGGAATAATAGATCATTATTATAACAGATATGTCATTTCAGATTCCATGCTAAAGACTTGGTTGAAATATAAGAAAGAAATGGATGGTCATTATCCATATTAAGTTCACTAAAAAATTTTAGGTCTAACTGTTTAGACCTAGTCTAATCTATTTTTAAATTTCAATTTAAAAAATAATTTATACCAGTACTAAATGATTAGACCTATATCCATGATGTATATATCCACTAACTTACAATGATTATTAAAAATAGTCACTCAATTGACAAAAAAGTAATAATTACATTATCTGGCATTATTACAAATAGAGCACTTGAATTTTTTCATGTTTTTTAAAAACGTTATACATGCTTAATTATTTATAATTTCATGTTGTTTGATGATTTTACATTTGCAATGTATTTAACTAATTATTTCTCTTGGTGCATCGTTGTCAATAAAAGTCAATCTAGGTACACCCCTCTTATATGTATACCATATGTTTCAAGTTTAATAACACATCTTAGTGTGGGTACTACTAGTTTTGTATTTAATATATTCCTCATATTTTTACAGGCAGTACTTTTAAGAAAGGATTTTCATAAAAGGCAATACCTTCAAATTCTTATAGGAACAATATTCAGCGTATTTATAGACTTTACACTTATGCTGGTAAGTTTCTTAAATCCTGTTGATTATATTTCACAATTATTACTCTTATTGATAAGTTGTATTGTAATGGCATTTGGTGTTTTACTCGAAATAAAGACAGAAGTTGTATACCTTCCAGGTGATGGTATTATTGTAGCAGTCAGTAAAGTGCTTAATAAAGAGTTTGGTAAAATAAAGCCGTTTATTGACACATCATTTGTAGTAACTGCCGCATTATTATCTATAGTATTTTTAGGTTATTTAGCAGGTGTTCGTGAAGGTACAATTATTTCAGCTTTAATAATTGGTTCTATAGTTAGAATTCTAAGAATACATTTAGGATATTACGTGGATCAATTTTTAGATAATTAAAGAAGCTCATTGAATTTTCATATAATGAGGATAACATTCTTTATTCAAAAAAATATTTTATGTCAAGTTTTATAAATATAGTAATAGAATTTTCATGTAAAACTATGACTAATATTAATCTAGAAGATTAGTTTATATTAAGTCCTTTTAACAGGATGAATATGATTATATTTATCAGGAATACAATATGAGTAATATGAAATCGAAGCAGTAATTTCTGATATCTTACATGAAGTAATATTTAATGAAATCGTAGTAAGATTTTTCGTTTTAACAAAAAAAGCTAAACATTACATTTTCTAGAAAACAATTCAGTATTATTGGGATTAAGATAGAGGGACAATAAATGAAACTTAGTTATGATGAAAAAATAAAACTAAAACAGGAAAGTTTAAAACGAAAAATATCAGCGTTTTCAAGTTATTATTTTGAAAAGGATATTGAAATGTTATGCTTGAAACTTGTTGATATCATGTCACAGCAGGATCACGTGATGTTTATGCAGGGAAAATTAAAAAATTGGGCCAGTGCTATAGTTTACCTAATTGCTCGCTTAAATTACATGTTTGATAATTTAATATTTGAAACTCTTAGTTATGAGGATATAGAGGAATTTTTTTAACACAAAATCAACTTTTTATATACAATTAGCAAATCGTATTGATAAAAATTAGGTATTAGAGATAATAAGGATTTCATTATCCGTCAAGGTGAAGGTGATATATCTGATTTATTATTCGGGAATAACGAAGGAGATATTTTCTATTGGGATGGAGTAGTAATTAGAAAACTTTTTTGAATTTTACTAAATTACTTTAAATTTTTAATGTAT
>SUTP01000028.1:11234-21576 GCA_015062815.1 Methanosphaera stadtmanae
TTAAATTAATAAAGTATATTAATTTATAATATATATGTATAATTAGGTGAAATTATGACTACAGTTCCATTATATATACCACTAAATGACCTTGATAAATATTTCTATAATCGAAAAAAAGATTTAGAAAGAATAGAATATTATCTAAATTCATTAGAAAATGATATATCTCAAAGATTACTTATTAGAGGATATAGGGGAGTAGGAAAGACTTTTTTATTACAAAAAATAAAACATGATGCAAAAAATAATTATATAGTAAGTTATATTGATATTTCAAGAGTTTTTGGACAAAATTATAAAAATCTAACTGTTGAATCCCTATTATTGGAATTATTAGATTCTATGAATCAGTCAATATATGAAAAAACTAATAATCAAACAGATAAAATAACTTTTTTACTAAAATCATTTTTAAATAATTTTAAATTAAAAGATATTGATTTTAATAATTCCTTAAAAATTGGTGAATTGTCTATTCCAGCTACAGAGGATAATTATAAAAAAATCAGTAAATTTGTAATGGAATATCCACAGAAAGTAGTTGAAAATATGGATGAAATAAATGGTTTTATTATTATAATAGATGAATTTCAAATGTTAAAAAAATTGGATAATCTTGAAGCATTTTTCTGGCTTTTAAGAAGTTATAGTCAGTTCCAATCTAATGTCAGTTATGTTATGAGTGGATCAATTTCAAGAACTGCTGATATAATTGAAATGATTAATGGAGCTACAGGTGCATTTGGTGGAAGAATGATTCAAATTAATATAGATCCATTTACAAAAGAGGAAACCAAGTCATATTTTAATGATAAATTTTCAGAGATTAAGTTTACTGAAGGGGGTTTTGATAAATTTTATGATTATACTAAGGGAATACCTATGTATATAAACAGTTTTTATAATTTACTATCTTCAGATGTAATTTACGATGAACAATTAGTTGAGGATACTTTTATTCAAAATATGGATCAGATATTAGTTATGTGGATAAAAATTTGGGGTTCATTGAATAAAAACGAAAAAAAAATTATTTATGCAATATTGCCCAATGAATCTATTACTTGGACAGAATTAGAATCAAGAGTTGATTTATCTACTGCAACAATTAATAAATATCTTAACACATTACAAAATAAGGGTATATTATCTTTTATTAATGGAAGATATCATTTTGAAGACTTGATGCTAAAAACGTGGATAGAAAATGAGGTAAAAGTTAATGGGGTATATCCATAGTTTTCACTATTTTAATTTTATTAATGTTAATGATTTAACTAAAAATATATTCTCTTGTTGAATACATCAGATACTTATTCTATTAGTGAATAATTATTTTAATAAGGAATACTTTTAATTTTTATTCATAAATAGATTAATTATTCACATGTTGAATATGTTTATATATTTTATAATTATAAAAGGATTTCTTAGTAAACCTTTAATAAATCTTCAACATCAAGAGTTAATTCTGTTAGAAAATAATTATTACCACGTAAATGATAGAATTCTTAAACGATGGTTAGAATTGGAATTTAGTGAAAATAAGATTTATCCTTTAAGATTAGATTGATAAACAAGTTGAATAAGTCTGGTTCAAATAATTTTAATAGTCATAATTAAAGAGCAATTATATAAATTTATTCCGTCTTATATATTCATTAGGAGATTTTTTTCATGGAAGACATTGAATACGTATTCCGGAATGATGGAGATAATACCCTTATTCAGGGTAAGGAGTTTTATTTAACAGGACTGTTAAAAAGGGAATATGCTTATATTTATGATTCAATCTGTGAAAATAATTATAAGATAAGAGAAGATAACTTTGATATATTTAAAGAATTATTGTATCAAAATAAGGTTGTTGGATTTTGTTCTTATAAAATTATTTCAGAGTCTTATTATATATTAACTGATGCTTATATTATACGAGGATATCGCAGACAATCTCTTTTTCATAATGAATTGAAATTTCAATTAAGAAATGGACATTATATTACAATCAGAGAACCTACTAAGTATATGGTTGAATTATTAATCCATGTAGGTTATGCTAAGAAAATTAATAATAACTTAGTAATTAGTTCTATTGATTTTAATATTGATACTTCAAAAGCTTTGAATGTAAAAAAGGATTTTGATTTAAGTAATGATATTCTATTTTCAAATTTATATGATTTGGATATTTGTTCCACTTTATCTTTTAAAATAGTTAATCAGATGAAGTACGTGGTATATTATACAGAAATACTTGATGGAGAAGAAAATCTATGTAAAATTAGTCGTGATAAACTTAATCAGGAATATTTTAGTAATATTGTGTCTTTTTTAATTAATAATGATTCTGTTATAGAACGATGGTTATTTTTATTAAATAATAATATATCATTTAAGAAAATATCTAAAGAGGATTTATTGGGTAGTCCGGGTAGATTGTCTAATTATCTGATTAAAAAGGTTAATGATAAAAATTTAAGTAGGGATGATGCTGAATATATTCAAAGACAGTTGTTGCTTGAGTTAAAAACAGGTAAAGTTGATGAAAAAGTATTAAAATTAAGATTAAATTATTTAATTAATCATTTGCATAAGGGTAATAAAAGTAATAATGTTCAGAAGGATAAATCCTGTCCTTATTGTAATGAGCAAATAACTTTTATTGAGGATTACTGTATTAATTGTGGATATACTTTATATAATCTTTTAAAACTTGATGAGAGAGAATTTGTTTTCAGGGAAGTATTAGAAGATAAAAAATCTTATAAATACTCCCTTAACAATATTAAAGAAAAGAAGGATTATTTTAGTAGTGATTATTTAATAAAATTATCTTTTTTCAAGGTATTACATTATTTAAAGTCAAATCATTACAGGAGAGATATATTTAAGGATATTGCAAGTCAACAGGGTATAAATTATGATTTAAGAGAATTATTAATTGATAAAGGATATATTTCCTTTTCCATGAATCAGGAAAAATGGCAGTTTGAAGCAAATGATTATAGAAATGATGAGTTAAAGGAAATCTTAAAGAGTCATGGATTAAAAATATCAGGCAATAAACATGAGCTTATAACAAGAATAACTGATGAAGTTCCACTGGAGGATATAAAATCATACTCTCCAAGAATCACGGATTCTGGTTTAAAGTTTATAGAAGATAATTATAGTTTATTTTTCCATAATACTATTTTTAAGGATTTTGTTTATGAGGAGTACTTGGAATTTGATAAGGGTTTGGATAAGGAATATGATGAACTAGATAAAGCTATGCTCTTCGTGGATAAACATATAAGTAATGCTTTTGAAAAGAAAGATCATGATTACATGGTTTATTCTTTAAGGAAAAAAGCTCTATTGTATGATATACTTAAGGATTATAATAATGTAATACTTAATGAATTGAAAATATTCATGATTAATTTAAACATGTTATATATTGATTCTGATTATTATCTTTTTTATAAACCTGTGGAAAAGGAAACATATTCATTATTAAATGAATTAATGTCATATATTACTGCAGAAGAATTAAATGACTTATATAGTGAAGCTTATAATTCTTTTAATGAAGGGGACTTTAAAATTCCAAATTATGAAATTGCAGATGTTTTAAGAGAGATATTACGTAATTATGCTCTAAATGCTATAAATAATAGAATAAGAAATAGATATTACAAAATTAAAGAAAATAAAACTGTTTTAAAGAAAAATAATAGAGGTATTGTTACATTAGATCGTTATTTCAGATAACATAATTTGGGAACACGTGATACTATGAAATTTGGTAAAACATGGTGGGGAAATAGTTGGATTAAATCTCTAAAAGATGTGGATTTTACAAATAGACTTCATCGAGGAAAAACCTATGCAAATACTGGTAAGGTTTATGATATAGAAATTAAAGACAATGAAGTATTAGCTAAGGTTGAAGGTCGTTATAGTGATTATTATAATACCAGTATAGTTTTTGAAGAATTTTCTAATAAAGATAAAGAAGTTATTGCTCAAATTATTAATGATTCACCGGAAATTTTAGCATCATTACTCAATCATGAATTACCTGAAAAATTACATCATGAATTAACAAAGCATAATATTAATGTATTTCCAGTATCTACTGATGATTTCTTATCCAGTTGTGATTGTCCTGATTATGCTTTTATCTGTAAACATATTGCAGCTTTAGTTTACATGATATCTTATATTGTTGATAATGATCCTTTTGAGATTTTTAAATTACATGGCTTAGATTTGTTTTCTTTATTGGATTATAGGAAAACTTCATCAAATATTAAATCAGTGGATGATTTGTTCAGTGATGAATCTGAAGAGGATTCTATTAAATCAGATATTATCAATATTGACTTTTCTATTATTGATGATTTACATGATTCCATACTATTTCTATTAAATGATAATCCAATTTTCTATGATAAAAATTTTAAAAGTGTATTTGACACACTTTTTAAGTCCATATCAAGATCATCTAAACAGTTTGCAGAAAATTATGAAAGAGCAAGTGTATTTGGTGTTTTTAATACAGTAGTTGATTTAGATGGAAGACCTATTAATCATTATGATGGTGATTTAGAATATTATGATGATTGGCTTGAAAATGAGTTTCAGAAAAGATGGCATTACCCAAAACAATGGGAAGAGCTAAAAATAAAAATTGATGATAATTATGAACTTGTAGAAGTAAATACAAATTGTGATAATGTTTTTAATGGTAATAATGCTCATAAATTATATGGATTTTTTGTTGAACGTTCAACAAGTCCTATAGATGTATATGCAAGTGATATACAATTTTTTGATTTAATATATCAATTTTCAATAGAATTAATTAAAAAACATACAATTATTCCAGAATTATTCAAAATAAAAGATAACTATCAGATACGTTGGATTCCAGCCGTTTTTGATGAAAACATTTCAAAAATAATCAATCAATTAATTAGTTTATGTCCTGATGACTGTGTTACATATAATGATAAACATTTATCCAAGAAAGATCAGGTTATAACATTAACCAGCCTATTTATCCAAGGTTTTCTTGAATTTTACAAGGAATCTGCAATAACAAAGGCTTTAGAAAAACATTACTCTAACGAGGTATTCAGATTATTTTTAGGTGAAAAAGAAAATTTTTCATCATTTGATTTAAAAGAATATCCTAATTTAATTAATCAATGGTTAAATAAGTTTGTATTAAGTTCAAGAAATTATAACCTATATCTAATTATTGAAGAAAGAGATTTATCATTTAAAGTTGATATGAGAGTATCACTTGATGAAAAGCACATGTATTCTCTAATTGATTTAATAAATTCCACAGAAGATAATCAATTGAAATCACAATTACTAAGTGATATGTACTTGATTAATGAAATATATCCTGAAATTAACAAGTCATTCAACATGGAAGAATTAGATATTACAATAGATGACTTTACAAATTTCTTTAAAAACACACTACCCCTGTTTAAAATTATGGGAATAAACATTATACTACCAAAAAATCTTCAAAAAGTATTCAAACCTAAATTAGAACTTAACATATCCACTAATAGAAATGAAACAGGATATTTAACATTTAAGGATATAACTAAATTTGATTGGGAAATTGCACTGGGAAATAATCATATCTCACTAAATGAATTTGAACAATTAGCTAAAAATTCAGAAGGATTAGTTAAAATAGCAAATAGTTATGTTATTCTGGATGAAACTGAAACAAAATCATTAATTAAACAAATACAAAAACTTCCAGAGAAACTAAATAAACATGAAATCCTCAAAGCAGCTTTAAGTGGTAAATTAGATGAAATAACAGTAAATACTGATAATCAAATAGATGAATTAATAGCTAATATAACAAAACAGAGTGATGTGAAAGTTCCACAAAATTTACATGGAAAACTTAGAAAATACCAGGAAAGAGGATTTTCATGGCTTGTACAGAATATAAACATAGGCTTCGGCTCCATTCTGGCAGATGATATGGGACTTGGTAAAACATTACAAGTATTAACAACAATTCTACACTTTAAAAATCAGGGATTGCTTGAAAAAGAAAAAATTCTCATAGTTATGCCAACAGGACTATTAACCAACTGGCAACAAGAAATTAAACGATTCACACCAGATTTAAGTTCATTTATTTATCATTCATCAAAAAGAAAATTCCCAAAAGAGGAATATGACATCTATTTAACAACATATGGTGTAATCAGAAAAGATGTTGAAAAATTCAAGAAGAAAAAATGGTTCTTAACAGTTATAGATGAAGCACAAAATATTAAAAATTCACAAACACAACAATCAAAGGCAATAAAATCAATAAAATCTAAAAATAGAATAGCATTATCAGGAACACCAGTGGAAAATAGATTATCTGAATATTGGAGTATATTTGATTTCATAAACAAAGGTTATTTAAAATCATTAAAACAGTTCAGAAAAACATTCATATTACCCATAGAAAAAAATAGAAACCAGGAAATATTAAATGATTTTAAGCAAATAACACAGCCATTCATATTAAGAAGACTTAAAAATGATAAATCAATCATTAAAGATTTACCTGATAAGATAACAAATGATATTTATTGTAATTTAACAAAATCACAGGTAGGCTTATATAGTGAAACATTAAACTTAACAATGGAAACACTAGAAAACGAGCAAGGAATTAATAGAAAAGGACTTATACTTAAACTAATCACTTCATTAAAACAAATATGTAATCATCCATCACAATATACTAAATCAAAGAAATATACAACTAGTGATTCTGGAAAAATGGAAGTATTAATGGATTTACTAGAAAATATGCTGAATTTAAATGAAAAAGTAATAATATTCACACAATACGTGGAAATGGGAAATATAATAAAGAAACTGGTTGAAGACCAATTCAATGAAGAAGTTCTCTTCTTACATGGTTCTTTATCAACAAAAAAACGTGATGAACTAATAAATAAATTCCAAAATAGTAAACAGAATAAAATATTCATAATCACAATCAAAACAGGTGGTGTAGGTCTAAACTTAACAGCAGCCTCAAATGTAATTCACTATGACTTATGGTGGAATCCTGCAGTTGAAAATCAGGCAACAGACAGAGCTTACCGTATAGGTCAGAAAAAGAATGTAATGGTATATAGATTTATAACAAGTGGAACATTTGAAGAAAAAATAAATCAAATGTTAGAAGATAAAAGAGAATTAGCAGAACTCACAGTTACTAATGAAGAAAAATTCATAACTGAAATGGATGATAAAGAATTAAAAAATATGTTAAAACTACGTAATAGTTAAACTATATTTTTAATATATCCTATTATCCTATTTTTTCTCTGAATTAGAAAACTATAAGTTCTATTTATTTGATTCTATGATTTCATTTAAGTTTATATTTTCATTTCTAAATTGTATGTTAGTATTTTCCTTAAGAGCATGAATACAATATTTAGTACAGGCATGATAACATCCAAGACAGAATAAACAGTCATCTCCAATTATAATCTTATCTGTAAATGTAATATTATCATTAGGACATATATTTACACAGATTTGACATTCAATACATTCATCATAATCCACAGATAATTTATCATTTTTAGATATTTGTTTTTTGAATGTATCAGCTATTTTAGAATATGCATGAAATTTAAGTTTATTTGATTTAAAATTTTTAACCTTATTATTAACATCAGTAATTATCTGATTAATTTCTGCATCAATATCATTCTGTGTCTTCTTGGATATTTCATCTTCCATATCAAATACTGGCACATAATTATCTACCATACATACTGAACCTGCATAATCTATATTAATATACCCGTTTAGTATGTGTTGGGTTTTTTGATAACTTGATCCATAGGTTACAATTGAAAAGATATAATCAGCTTTAATATTAGCTTTTTCTAAGTAATTTCTTATATTATGTGGTACAGATATGTAGTAGCAGGGGAATATAATTCCTATAACATCATCTTCAATATTATAATTTTCATTTTTAATTAATTGGGGAATACTCAATAATTCGGCATCTTTAAATTGTTTTGCTACATATAATGAGTTTCCTGTTGAAGTAAAATACAATATTTTCAATAAATCACCTATAATTTTTTTACTGATATTATTTATATTTATTAATAGAATAAAATTGTAATGATATTATTAGTAAAATGTAGGTGTTCAAATGCCAGATTTAAATTTTAGTAAGGAACAAATTTCATATACTCCCGTGATATTGTTCACAGATTATATTAATTTACAGTTTAACAATTATTTGAATAATAATTATAAAAATGTTTCTCCCAGGGATTTTACTTATTTGGTAAATATTTTTTATCATCAGAATATCTCTCAGAGGCAACTAGCTGAATTATTGTATGTTTCTGAGGCAAATGTTGCTCAGATAATTAAACGTTTAGAGAAAAATGAGCTTATAACACGTATTCCTGATGAAAATAATAAAAGTAGGAAAATACTTTTTTTAACTCAGAAAGGTAAAAATATAGTTTTCATGTTATTAAAGGAAATTTATGAATGGGAATCTAAATTTTTTGATAAATATACTGATGAGGAAATAAATATTTTTAAGAAAATTCTTTATGATTATTCACAAAGTTCTATACAGTAAATCCTCAATTATTTATAATTTAAAGTTAATATATTATACCATGACTTAATAAGCTTAAGTCTTTATTATTAGGAGAATAAATTATGTCAGATAAAAAAGAAACAATCAAAGCCTTACAGGCAATTGTAACAGGACTTAGTGCAAATTCATTCGGACACAGAATACAAGCAAAAATATTTGGTGGTTACGGATTCAAATCACTAGAAGAAAAATATATGGGACATGCACAAGAAGAAATGGATTTTGTTGAACAATTCATGGACAGAATCTTAGATTTAGGTGGAGACATCAAACAAGAAGCACAAGAAGAAAAACCAATTTACTCAGATATAATTGAATTCATAGAAGCAGATTATAAAGTATCAGTAGACGGTATAGCAGTCATTGTAAAAATGATGGAATCAGGTATATTTGATGATACAACTTATGATTTAATGAAAGAATATCTCAAAGACGAAGAAGAAGATATGTACTGGAGCGAACAACAACTTGATTTATGTAAAATGATTGGAAAAGAAAATTATTTAACATATTTATTAACAGCTGATTTAAATGAAGATTAATGCCACGAAAACTTTTATAAATGGATTCATGACTCAGGGTTTCGCATTTGGTGGCGAAGATGGGCCACAAAACTATGATTCATCAATAAAATATAGGGCAGGTATAACCAATTATGTAATTGATACAGGTGAAGAAGTAATACTTGTTGACACAGATTTTCCAGAAGATTTTCCAGACATACCTGTAGATGAAAATACACAAATATCTAATGGTACTAGAAGAACAGATTATCTCTCAGCATTAAAAGAATTAGGTTATGAACCAGAAGATGTTTCAAAAATACTTATAACCCATAAACATCCAGATCATACCGGTGAGATTGGACGTTTTCCTAATGCTAAAGTATACATCTCAAAAACAGAAGCAGAAGAATTAAATTTAACCGGAGATAATATAATACCTGTAGAATTTACTGATGGATCTTACCATAACTTTGAAAAATCACAAAAAATTACTGATGGCATATATCTTATAGAAGCAATAGGACATACTACAGGAAACAGTATAGTAATAATTGAAGATGAAGATTGTTATTATATGATTCATGGTGATATAACATATACTGATGAAGCATTATATGCAAATAAATTATCAGTAGTATTTGAGGATATAGATAAAGCACGTGAAACATTAGATAATGTACGTGAATTTATTAAAAATAATCCAACAGTGTATCTATCAACACATACACCATT
The DNA here is from genome assembly GCA_015062815.1 of Methanosphaera stadtmanae. Lineage (GTDB taxonomy): Archaea > Methanobacteriota > Methanobacteria > Methanobacteriales > Methanobacteriaceae > Methanosphaera > Methanosphaera stadtmanae_B. Next base: position 21,159 of record SUTP01000028.1, read on the forward strand.
GGGTCCTGAAAACCTTGAAAACAAGAAAATCATGGATTTAGATAATCAACCAGATACTATCTATCCATAGATAAACATTTTTTTTCTATTTTTTTTATGATACTTTCTAGAACTTCTATTTTTAAATAGAATTATTACTTTTATCGTATTCCTATTTTTCATAATCAATACGTTCTATTTTAAATATGACCGGTCTTGTACCATCATTACAGCAGGCAATCATAACACGATCATCCTTAGTCCATCCATGCATGATAGCACCACCCTGCAATGCAGTGTAAATATATCTGCTTATTGCATCCCATGCTTCTGAACAGAATGGAACACCTTTTGTTCCACAATGAGCAGTTCCAGGAGACTGTAGACAATTTTCATCAGGTTCTCCTTCCTTAATAAGAGTGCCCTCTCCACAATGCCA
>SUTP01000100.1 GCA_015062815.1 Methanosphaera stadtmanae
TTTGAGTAACCAAAATAATCAATGGGATAGTCAATTGTCTTTTATCATGGCAATGATTGGTTCAGCTATTGGACTAGGAAATATATGGAGATATCCATATGTTGTCTATTCTAATGGGGGAGGTGCATTTTTAATACCGTATATCATATCAATAGTTTTCATGGCATTTCCATATTTACTTTTAGAATATTCCTTAGGTTATAATTTTAAAACATCAGTACCTAACATATTTAAGAAGATACAATCGAAGTTTGAATGTGTAGGATGGTTTATTTGTTTAGTACCTTATTTTATTCTATTGTATTATGTTGTTATAATAGCATGGGATTTAATTTATCTATGTCTAAGTTTTACAAAGGGATGGGGAACAAATACTGATTATTTCTTCACAACATCATTATTACATAGCACTACATCCCTATCAGGAATTTCAAATATTATTATTCCAATTTTACTGGCACTTTTAGTAATATGGTTTATTGTATGGTTTATTTCTCATCAAAATGTAAGTGAGGGTATAGGTAAATACAGTAAATTTTTAATACCAACTCTTGTTATAATCATGGCAGTTATTGTATTTGTTTCATTAACTCTTCCTGGTGCTGATGTTGGTTATAATCAATTACTTCAACCAGACTGGCAAAGTGTGTTAAATCCAAATATATGGTTAGTAGCAGCGGGTCAAATATTATTTTCTTTAAGTTTAGGATGGGGTGTAGTAACAACATACTCAAGTTATTTACCTAAAGGATCAAACCTAATTAAAAATGGTTTTATAGTAACATTATCTAATTGTGGTTTTGAGTTATTCACAGCTATTGGAGTATTTTCTATTTTAGGTTTTATGTCAGTTAATCAAGGAGTTCCTTTAGATAAATTAGTAACAGAAGGAACCGGATTGATATTTGTTGCATTCCCTCAAATATTTAATTCAATGGGAAATATTGCATATATTATAGGACCTTTATTCTTTTTGTGTGTCTTATTTGCAGGTATAACAACAACCATAAGCTTACTTGAACCATTATCAAATGCAATAAGTTATAAATTTAACATACAACGAAAAAAAGTAGTAACAATATTATGTATAATAGGTTTTATTATATCCATAGTATTTAGTACAGGTCTTGGAGATTATTTATTAACATTAGCAGATTCATTCTTAAATCAGTTTGCAGTATTATTTGGAATTATACTGGAATGCTTAATTGTAGGGTGGTTATACTCAATTGATAAGTTGTTAAATATAATCAATAAAAATACTAAATTCAAACTGGGTAATGTTTGGATTTATTTCATTAAATATGTCATACCAATAGTATTCCTATGTATATGGATTGCAGGATTATATGATTTATTTGGTGCAGGTGATATATTATCAATTTCAATACAATTAATATTAGCATTAGGATTATTAATATGTACAATAATTCTATCAATATTACCAGAAAAGAAGAATACAACTTAAACTCCCCAACTAATTTTTTTTCTCTTAATTACATAGAGACTTTTTATAAACATGGAATTACTTTAAAATGCATTATTTTATTTAAAAAAAAGGATGGAGGTTAATTTAATACTTTAATAACTGTTGTAGTATTTCTCTGATTTTTATAAGATAATCTATCCTGTGTTACTACTTCAATATTAGTGTATTTATTAAATGAAGGTATGTCAATGTTTTTAATAGTCAATATTCCATTAGTCGAATAATAATACATTGGTTTTGTATCATTTTTAAGGGTTATTCCATTAATTTTAATGATACATTTATTTGAACCTAGAACTATATTACCCTGATAGTCTTTGATTGTTGTTTTAAGTGAAAGTTTATGTGTTTTGTTATTTATGTTTACATTTGTTATTGTCATTGTGATGTTTGATCTTTCAACTTGGAATGTTGATGTGTTATGGATGTTATCTTGGTAATTTTTATTATAGAACTGTGCTAGTATTGTATGATTTTTAACTGTCATACTTTTTGTATCAGTTACTCCAGATAATCCTAATGGTACAGTGTAATTGACTTTTGCTACTCCATTTTTAATTTTTGCTTTTAATACTTGTCCATTTGTATCTTTAAGTGTGATTCCATTTATTTTGAAAAATACATATTCATCATCATATTTAGTCATGTTAGTTGATTTTTTGCTATTTGTTGTATCATAAACCTTTGCAGTTAATGTTAGAACTTGTCCCTGTTTGATTGTTTTTTTATTACTGGATACTTCTATGGTTGCATTTCTTTTATAGACCTGTATTTTTGCTTCACTACTTACAGATGGATTATAATTATTGGTTCCAAGATAACTTGCAATATATTTACTTGCACTTTTCATATCCAAATCTAGATTAATTGTTGCTGTTGCCACACCATTTACTACGTTTACCTTAAGTGCTTTGGAACTTCCTGTAAGTTTACCATTATCTTTAACTGTTACTCCATTTATTTTGAAAATCACTTTTCCTTCATTTATATTTCTATTTATGATATCAGTTACAGTTGCTTTAAGTATGAGTTTTTCACCTATAATTCCACTTGTTGGACTTGCTGTAATCTTTACCTGGTTAGTTATATTTAGATAATTAAGTAAATCCTTTATAGAATTAATCATATTCATTATATCTAATCTTTGTCTGAGATCCTTAATCAAATTATCAGCTGAATCAAATAAATCAGTTGAATTTATTTTATCTTTTAAATCATTAAGAGTTTTATTAAGTGAATCAAGTAATTGAGTAGTATTTACTCTTTGAGAAAGATTATTATAACTATCATTAAGTAAATCAATTAAATAAGATGTATTTAATTTATCAGTAAGATTATTGATACTTTCATTTAATAAATTTAGATATTCGCCAGAGTTTATATTATTTGTGATATTATTTAAAGTATCATTAAGTGAACTAATCAAATCACTTATATTTAATTGTTCTGTAAGATTATTAATAGTATCATTAATTGCACTTAAATAATCACCAGAATTTATTTGATTGGTTAAATTGTTAAGTTGATCAATCCAATTACTTGTATTTAAACTTTCAGTAAGATTTGTAAGCCTATCATTTAATGAATTTAGCCAATTACCTGAATTTATATCATCTGTAAGATTATTAAGAGTTTGATTTAATGAATCAAGCCAATTAGTTACATTTATATTTTGTGTAATATCATTAATAGTTTGGTTTAATGAATTAATCCAACCATCAACATCAATACCAACAAGTGCATCTTGAATCTGTTGAAACAAACCACTGTCTGATGAATTAGTATCATTATTATCTGAAGTTAGTTTAACATCTTTATTAGTAACCGGATTATTGATAGTTGTATTTTCAACAGGGGGTGTTGATTCATTTTCAGATACATCAGTTATATCATCAATTTCTGATGTAATATTATCATCTGTTTGTGCTTGTTTAATATCAATATTGGATTTATCTTCTTCAATTTTTGTTGTATTATCTATTTTTTCTGTCTGTAAATTATCTTTGACATCATTATCATTGATAATATTTGATTGTACATCATGCATTATTTGTTGATTGGAATCAGAAGTACTGATAGTATCTTCAGATACATCAGCAGCACTTACAGTACCAATTAATAAAAATAATAATGCAAGAAACAATATTAAACATCTATTCTTCATATATATTCTTCCATATTTTATTCCAAAATATAGTCTATTGATATAGTATTATGGACTTATATTATATTTTTATATAGTATAGAATTTAATATTTAGGGTTTTAAAAAGTTTATATCAGAAAAAATAGGGAAATTGTTTTTCTAATGAATAAATAATTTTTAAACACTCCTAAAACATACATTTGAAATGATAAGAAAATTAAGATGTTCTAACAAAAAAAAGATAAAAAAAGATTAATGTTTTATAGGGTGTTAGGATTAACTGCTGTAAAATTGTTTAATTCATTAAATTTAGTTAAAGTATCTGTCATATTTTTGATTTTACTTTCGTTTGCATTACCTTTTACACTAATTTTAACAATGTAATTAATTTCATTTACTTTGATTAATTCACCACAGTAAGACATATTATTGATTTCATCAGTAAATGAATATATATTCTCCTTATTCGTTGGATGTACTTTTTCCCTTAATTCTGTTTCATTAACTGTAAAAGAGTTTAATTCTTCGGATACATCTATTAAATCTAATTTTTCACCAGTTTCTTTATTGTTATAAGTCATATTAGATATCTTTTCAAAATTATCGGGTAAATTTAGATTATTTAAGTCTGCTGCATAAACTACAGTTAAAGTAGATATTAATATTAGAAGAATTATTATTGCTTTTAATTTCATTTTAATTTCTCCAAATGAATATATTATGTAAAAATTTTATGTAAATAGTATATAATTGGATGAATTTAAATATAGGAAAAAAAATTAAAAGAATACCCGGTAATTAATAATATAGGTTTTTTTTTTGATGATTCCATTATTAAATCTTATTATTATAGTATTTTGTAACTACTCCTTCTTCTTTTAAAAAATAAAGAATATTTATTTATTCACATAATTTTATAGTTGGTTGATTTTAAGGTATGTTGTATATAATGGATTTTTGAATTTGTACTTATTTGTTTGATTAATCCGGGTTATTACTTCTTCATCTAATGCCATGTATAAAAATGCTTTCAGTACGGTCTTTTCTTCATTTGTTAGTTTATCTTCAAAGTCTTCTATATCAAATGATGTTAAATCGTTTTCGTCTATGTTTTTAATTATTATGTCCAGAATTTTTTGATAATTTTTGTCTATTACTATTGGATTTAAGTATTTTGTATATGTTCGTTTGTTTGCTTCTTTGATACCTGTTAATGCTAAGGACATATCTACACGTTTTGATTTGTCACATAACCAGTAAATATTATCTCCTATTTCTTGCATCAATAAGGGTAATCCATAAGTATATGTTGATATTAATTCTAGAACATCATGATTTACAGATATTCCAACGCTATGAAATTTATCCTTGTAGAATTTTTCTACATCATTAAGATTTAAATAGGTTAAATCAAAATGGTTAAATAAACGAGCAAAAGATTCATTGTGTTTTTGTAGTTGGGTTAATATTTCGGGAAAACTTGTTAGAATAAATCCTAATGGAATTTCACCAGAATATTCAAATGTTAATTGGTGATATATTCTTCTAAACCAATTTGCAAAATCTGCTTTTTGGCTTAATCCATTAACATCATCAATAATTATTAATAAACCATTGTAATCTTCAATAGTATCAATAATATCTTTTATAAATTTATCAAAATGTCTTACTAGTGCGTCAATGTAGTCATCATCTTTTGGTTTTAATTTAAATGATAAGTTCATAAATCCTACACTTTCAATATTTTCTCCAAAAAAAGATGTTATCTTATTGAACCATTTCTTATCTGAAATTTTGTTTAGTATTGTTTCTACTATTTGAACTATTAATGTGTCTAAATCAGATACTCCTTCATTGGATATATAAATTGGAAGAATATTATATTTTTTTTCTAAAATGTTACTAAAATAATAAGATACGGATGTTTTACCCATTCCTCTATTTCCTACAAGATAATAATTAGTAATTTCACCGTCTAATAGTGGACTTGCCCTTTTAATCATATCTGTAATCAATTTTTCGTGGCCGACAAAATCATCAGGATTCACACGATTTCCAGGCCTAAAAGGAGAGGTTTTAGTTATTTTATAATCTTTCATATATTTTATCTCCAAAAACATCGTTTTCCTATAGTTACCTTTATTTAATAGTATATTTAACATTTATATTGTTTATATTTTTTTTGATTTTTCGTTTAAATATTGATGATTTTTTTGACTGAGTGAGTACTTGACAAAACTATTTTTTGATAGAAAAAAGTATTACTAAATAATAATAGTTAATACTCTTTTCATTTATC
>SUTP01000029.1:0-1762 GCA_015062815.1 Methanosphaera stadtmanae
AGCTTTCATATCCCTATATTCTTCACTTTTACTATAATAAGTTTTTCCAGCCTGAGGTGAATAATATGGATAACCTCCTTTATGTAAACTATATGAAACACCTTTATATGTACCTTCTGATGGTATATCACTAGAACTTGAACTGGATTTAGTTGATTTCTTTTTTGTATTTTGAACATTTGTGTTATTTGTGTCGTTAGTATCATTTAATGAAACATTTAATGTATTATTTCCAATTACAGTAAGTTGTGGAGCTTTTTTAGTATTGATTATGTGAAGTATTGTATCAATATCTGTTGAACTTATCAATAGTAGTGAATATCCATTTGAATCATTAGAAAAATATGTGTATACACCACTATCATTAATTAATTCAGTACCATTAACTTTAACTGTTTGTCCTGGATGTTCTAATAATTGTTTGCCCATTTCTTCACCTGCTTTAATACTGCTATTGAAATCATTAATATTTAATGGTGTAAAAGTTTTTATAGTTAAATTATTTTTTTCATCAGTATATGTATTGTAGTTTTTTGAGTCATTAATTACTTGTGCTTCACTATTTGGAACTTCTAATGTAAAACCTGACATTTCTATTTCTTTATATTGAGGTTGCATTAAAAAGTATCCAGATATTGCAGCAATGAGTATAATGACTGCTATAATTGCTATTATAACTTTTTTTCTCATATAATCATTTCCTTTATTTATTATGTTAAAATATAAAGTAATTTTTATAAATACTTTTCTTTATGAATACAAAATTAATTTTAAGATAATAATTTATAATTAAATAAAAAATTGAAGCTATTAAAATAGTAAAAAATAATTATCTAAATATATTATATGATCATCTAATAATAATCCAAAATACGATAATCATATTATAATTGTTTCAAAAGACATCATTAATGATTTTTAGATAATATAGAATACCACAGTATAAATAAATCAAGATATATAAATATATTTATAAGTTTTGAAAGTAGGATAAAACATGGATATATATTTATTACAAACTATTTCATTAATTTTAATTACAGCAGTTATAGTTCTGCTTATTTTTAATAAATTGAAGATTCCTTCTATGATAGGCTTATTTTTGACAGGTATTATATTGGGTCAAGTAATTAATTCAACCGATGTAATTACCAGTATCTCAGAATTAGGTGTCATATTCTTATTGTTTATTGTAGGTTTAGAATTTTCAATAGAAAAATTTTCATCAATTAAAAAGTATGCTCTTCTTGGTGGTCTTTTTCAGGTTCTGATTACAACAGTAATTGTAACAGTTATTTTTACATTACTTAAATATCCTTTAAATACTTCTATATTTATGGGATTCCTATTATGTTTTAGTAGTACAGCCATTGTTATTAAGATATTACAGAAAAAACATTTAACTCACAGTGTGCAGGGTAGAGTAACTTTAGGTATTCTTATATTCCAAGATATTGCAGTTATTATTGTACTACTGTTAACACCATTACTTGGTGGTAATTCAATTGACTTTAGTACTTTACCAATGACTTTATTTAAATTAGCTGTTTTAGCTATTATATTGTTATTAGGTGCATTTGTATTGGTTCCAAGAGTTCTTCATGAAGCATCCAGAACTAAAAATAGAGACTTATTTGTATTAATAACATTATTTATTTGTCTTGGTACTACAGCAGCTACATCATCACTAGGTATTTCACCTGAACTTGGTGCATTTATTGCTGGTCTTATAATATCAAATACTGAATACAGTCATCAAACA
>SUTP01000029.1:1862-3916 GCA_015062815.1 Methanosphaera stadtmanae
TTACAGAATTTAACTCCTAAATTTACTAGTTTATTTAAGAAAGTTCCAAGATTTGATGTGGATGAAGATTTAAAATCATTCCATAAAGAATTTAATGTTAAAGAATTAGAAGATCATATTATCTTAGTTGGTTTTGGTATTAATGGTCAAAATATGGCTAAAGCTAGTGAAAATTATGATATTCCATATGTGATTGTTGATATGAATCCCGTTATTGTAAAAAATAAAAAAGAAGAAGGTTATCCAATTATTTATGGTGATGCTTCAAATTACGAAGTTCTCAAAGAACTAAAAATAACTGAAGCTAAATGTATTGTTATAGCTACATCTAATTATGCCAGTAGTGTGAAAACAGTTGATGCTGCTAGAAAATTAAATCCAGAAATACATATTATTGTTAGAACAAGATACATTAAAAATGTGGATGAATTATATGATACTGGTGCTGATGAAGTTATACCTGAGGAATACGAGACCAGTATTGTAATGTTTACTCGTGTAATGGATTGTTACAATAAAGATCCTGATGAAATATTAGAAACCATTGATAATCTTAGATCTGATAGTTATATTACATTCCGTTCATTAACACCTGAAGAAGTTAAAACTTCTTTAAGTGATAAAATAACTGATTTAAATGTGGATTCTATTCATGTTGAAGAAATAAAAAATATTAGTGAATATCCATTTGATGAATATAATTTAACAGTCACTTCAATTATTAGAAATAATGAGACTATAACAGATGTACCAAGGGATTACGAGTTAACCTATGATGATTTAATTGTATTTACTGGCAATCCTGAGGATATAGAAAATTTTGAAAGAAGTATTCAATTAAATTGATTACTTCAACTATTTTTTTTCTTCGTTTACTATTATAGATAATGCTATTACTGTTAATGCAATACCTATAATATTTAATATTGTTAAATTTTCTGTGAAAAATATCAATCCTAAAATACTTGCTGAACTTGGTTCTGCAGCACTACAAAGAATTGTAGCTTTACCATTATCCACATATTTTAATGATATTGTAAATAGTAAATATGGAAGTATTGAAGCAAATAATGTATGTATTATTGCAAATGGAACATTATTAAATGGATTGGACATTATGAAGTTTGTAAAAGCACCAGTATCAAAAAATGGAATTAATACTATTGTACAACACAAGAAACTATAAAATATTATTGTAAATACTGAATATCCTTTTTTTGATGCAATTTTTGAAAATACTCCATATAATGCCCAGAAAAATGCTGATAATAATCCAAATAGTATACCACTTATTGACCAGTTTATGGTACTTTCTAAAACTCCACTTACAAATACACAACCTATAATAGCAAGTATTAATGATAATATTTTATTTTTAGTAATTTTTTCATTGAATAATATATATGATAAGAACATTGCAAAAATTGGAGCTAAACTAAGTAATACAGATGCTAATGATAATGTAACTTTAAATGCTGCTTCATTATAAGATAAATTTAGAAGCATAACTCCTAAAATACCACTACCAATAAATAACCATATATCTTTAAGCTTAATTTTAAGTAAATTTTTATCATAGGCCATTAAGATTATAAAAAGAATGAGAACTGCCAGTGATAATCTAGAAAAAAGTATTGATTGACTATTCAAACCATAAGAATTTAAAAGTCTAACAAATACTCCACCAGATCCCCAAAAAATACCTGAAATAAAGGGTAATAAAAATATTAATCTTTTATCCATATAATCACTGTAATCTTTACATTATTATTTAGAGTTAATTTATATTTAATTTTTCCTAAAATAAGAATGGATAATTAAGCTATGATAAATAGAATAAATAAAAAAATTATGGTGGAGAGTAATATATTTTTAGATAAGTAGCTTTCTAATTAAATTATTAATTATAATTGATTGTTAAGATAGTTTTGTAATCCTATATTTTCAATTAATTCTAATTGTGATTCTGTCCAATATAAGTCTTCTTCTTCATCTTTGTAGTATTCTACCATTAAATCATATGTTGTTATATCTAATTTTCCAGATTCTATTAT
>SUTP01000029.1:4016-19348 GCA_015062815.1 Methanosphaera stadtmanae
ATGATATGGTTTTTATTAAAAAATTTATATAAATGTTACTACTTTAATTTTTATCAAACTTTTTATAATAAAAAAATAACCAAGTGTTATTCATAATAAAATAGTAATAAATTTAGTACAAAAAAGTTTATAAAAAGTTACATTTATATAGTAGTTCTGATTAATATTACTTTGAGGAAGAAAAAATTTTATAAAAAACAAGAGGTAATCAAAATGAAATATAAAAAAAATAATATCAACGACGATGAAAAAGAAACTAAAACTAATACATCATCTGTAGAAATTAATACAGATGAAATAAAAGAAGTAGAAGAAATTAATGATATTGAAGAAGAAGTAGAAACAGAAGAAAAAACTGATGAAGAGGAAGATCCAAACAAAGTAGAAATAAACTTCAAAGAAGATAAAGAAGACCATAAATTTAACATATTTGATTTAAAAAGTTACATAGGTTTAAATCCATTTGATGTATTAAATGAATACTCAAAATCATATCAGGAATGGTACACTCAAAGAGAAGATGAACCAGAAAAAGCTTATGATTTATTCAGAAAATATGCTGAAATGAAAGATGTAACTCTAAAAGAATTTTCAAAAACTGTTGATGCATCATTATCAACAATAAAAAGTTACAGTTCAAAATATGACTGGAAAAATAGAAAACGTGAAAAAGAAAATATTGAACGAAAAGAAGAAATTAAAAATATTTTCAAAGAAAACAAGGAAGTATACGAAAATATAAGAAAAGAAAAAATTAACTTCATACAAGATATTTCAACTTTAAGAACACAAAAACAAGAACAACACAAAAAAATAATAGAAGCATACACAGAATCATTTGAAAAACTTAATGTTTATTATCAGAGTATACTAGATAAAAAACAAATCAACTGGGATGACTATGATAAAGCATTAAATCGTATAAAAGAAATACAAAATCTTATAAATGAAGAAAATGAAAAACATGAAAAAAACATGACAAGTCTTATAAATCAAATAAACGATTTAGAAAATGATTTAAGACCACATCACTTCCACCATCACGGTAAATGTAAAAATAAACATCATCATAAAAAAGAATAAATATTAATGATAATATATTATTCATAGAAAGAATAAAAGATGATATTATGAAATATGCTATAAGATATTATTCACGTGGTGGAAATACAGAAAAATTAGCTAAAAAAATTGAAGAAATAATCGGAGTTGAAGCTAAAACCGTTGATGAACCTTTAACCGAAGATGTAGATATTCTATTTCTAGGTAGTTCTGTATATGCTGCTGGAGTAGATACAAATATTAAAAATTTTGTTTCTGGAATTAATGTAAATGTTGGTAAAGTTGTTAATTTTAGTACGGCTGCAATAATAGAATCAACATATAATCAAGTTAAAAAATTAGTTGAAGAAAAAGGAATACAAATGTCTGATAAGGAATTCCATTGTAAAGGTTCTTTTAGTTTTGTTCACCGAGGAAGACCTAATGATAAAGATTTAGATAAGTTAAGTGACTTTGTTTCAAAAATAGTTGAAAGTGAATAATACTTTCAACAATAACTTTTTTTAAAATAAATTTAATTCTGATGAGATTCATATACTTCTTTTAAGGAATCGTAGAACATTACTAACCATTTTGTATCTATTCCTACTACTTCATATACTTCATCATCCATTTTAACGTTTATTTGAGGATATTTGAAGGCATGTTGATTTGAATCATATTCAATAGCACTAATATTATTAAATGGCATATGAACAGTTTCTTTATTATAATCATTTTTTGGTTTATTTGGAACATTTTCGGATTTAACCATTATTAATTCATCTTCGTTAATAGTAAAATTAGCATCTTCCAAATAAATTCTTTCTCTACCTAGCATATCATTGGTATGTTCATATGTATAACCTTCAAAGTAGTCTATTTTATTCTCATTAATATAACGGTTATACATTTTTTCAATCTCTTGAACTGTTTTGTCACAATTTTCAGCAATTAATTCAAAAAATCTTGGTTGTAACTCATCATTTGTTAATTGATTTGATTCACATTCTTCTCTAAGCTGATAACAAATTTCTCTATAAGTAGATTTGGATAAATATTGATATTTAAGATATTTATTAACTTCATTTTGATAAGCAACTGAAGTTATCTGATTAAGTTGATTTATAATTTCATTACTTTCATCACTCATTTATAATGCTCCTTCTTTTATAATTATAATATATTTATACTTTATTCTACAAGATATATTACTTTTTCTATTTTTATCTAAAATCAGTATAATTATATTCTATAATACTTATTTCAAATAAAAAAATGTTTAAATTAACAATATATAAAAATGATGAATTACTAACTTTAATTATATAACTTATCAATTTGGTGCAAATAAATGTCTGAAAATGAATATAATGTAGATATGGGCTTAAATATGAACTTAAGTATGATAGATGATATGAAAGGTAAAGCATTAAAAGGTAGAAAAGATTATTTATTCCTAATTAACGATTCTTCCAGTGAAATTAAACAACATTATGATCCTACATTTAAGCCTAGAATAGATATAGAAAAATTTAAAGAAAGTCAAGAGTCTAAAGAAAAGTATTTCAAAAAAAATAATATTAATTATAAACTATTTATTGTTCCGGATAAATCAGTAATACTAAGACATTTATTACCCTTTGAAACTCCTGAACCAATAAGAATTCTTGATGAATTAAAAGATCATTTAACCGTTCTTGATATTATACAAAATGAAGAAGATTTTATTAAACCAGATACACATATTGATACCTTAGCTGGTATCAAATGTGTAGCACAAATATTTTCTGTTATGTATCCCGAAAAAACATATGAAGAACATTTAGATACTATTTATTCCGTAATTCATTTTTCAAAATTTACCCTAACAGGTAATTTATTATCTAATATAAATTGGGGATATTCTAAAGATGATGAATATTATAAAAAATACAAATATATTGATTTAGAAGTACCAAAACTAAATACAGCTATAGAAAATTTAACCGATCAATTACCTGAAGAATTTAAATTTAATCATGGAAGAAAAACATTATATTTTAGAAATGAAAATAGTATTACCGATAAAAAAGCATTTATTTGTAGAACATCCTCAGTAAATAAGATGAATATAGCCTTAATTTCTCATTACAGAGAAATCATATTCTATTGGGATCATTGGTTATTTAATAAAGATTTTTATGAATGGTTTAAACCCGATGATGCATTTGATATTTATATAGAAAGATATTTAGAAAATCCATCATGTCCTATAGTTAGTGAGGATTCAGATGATGTTTATATCCCAATAAAAGTAATTTTCGAGTATATGCAAAGAGTTTTGTATAATGAGCAAAACAATAAAATATTATTTACTAAGATGAGACGAGAAGCTATGAAAAGATTCCCGCCATTATCTGATGACATAATTGATTCAATAGTTAAACAAAATCTATTTGATGAAAATTTTTATAGAAATAATTATACAGATATTGAAAAATCTGAAACTGATCCATTTAAACATTTTATTAACTATGGATATAAAGAGGGAAGATTAACATCTGATAATGAAGATATTAATAAGAAACTTAATTTTATAATTAGAACACATGATGAATCAACCAGTAAACGATTAGCTGTAAAAAATAAATTTATGAAAGAAAGCTTAAATAGGTTCCCACCATTATCTGAGGAAGTTATTGAAACTATAAAAAGTGAAAACTTATTTGATGAATCTTTCTATTTAAAAAGATATCCAGATATTAAAAAATCTAATTTAGATCCCTTTAATCATTTTATTAAACAGGGATACAAAGCTGGAAGATTACCTACAGCCAATAAAGAGAAAAACGAACGTGTGAATAAATTAATAAGAAACATGTAATTATTCTTATTTTATTATTTTTTGAAAATTTTTTGATTTTTACTTTTTTCCATAACTACTGTTTAATAATATTTTAATCATATACTTCAAGATTTAGGTATGCTTAAAAATATACATAACTTTATATATTCGACTTATCATAAGAATATATATAAACAAGTTGTTTAAAATTCAGGTAAGTCATATAAAATAAAAATATATGATATTTAGATTAATTAGAGGTGAAATTATGGAAAGTAGTACTGCAGATGCTGTAAAATTATTCATACAATTAATAATTATTTTTGCTTTATTGTACATTATTCCAACATTAATTGTACTTCCAGAATAATTCAATTAAATAAAGTACTAATTTATTAGAAGAAATTGTAAACTAATTATTATTGAATATTCTAATAATTTCCATCTTTTTTATTTTAATTCAAACTATTTTTTTTTTGATAAACTTTTTTCAATAACTGCTAAACTTAAATACATGATAAATTATAATTAATATTACATATTATTTTAATTAGGAAATACTTAATTAGGGTGTGTATTTAGTGAGTATTAAACAAGTTTTGAAGGATAAAGTTGAAAAAGACCCTGAATCATTTATTTCAAAAAGAGTTTTTCAAGTCTTCAGAGTATTACATGACTTAAATATTTTTTTTATTAGATTAACTGGTAAAATACCTTCACATAGATTTAGGGAATTTATGTATCGACATCTTTTCAAAGTAGATTTAGCAAAAAATTCTATAATATACTGGCAATGTAACTTTTTTAGACCTTCCAATGTTCATATAGGTGAAAATAGTATTATAGGAAATGATGCATTTCTTGATGGACGTGGAGGATTATATATAGGTTCTCATGTTAATATTGCAGGAAATTTTCAAGTATACACAATGGAACATGATATAAGTAGTCCAACATTTGAAAGCACATCAGATCCAGTTTATATAGATGATTATGTATATATTGGTACTAGAGTAATGATAATGCCAGGTGTACATATTCATGAAGGAGCAGTAGTGGCTTCTGGTGCTGTAGTTACTAAAGATGTTCCAGCATGGACTATGGTTGGAGGAGTACCTGCCAAATATATTAAAGATAGACCTGTTGTTAAATATGAACTAAACACTAAAATAAAAGATTTATTTAGATAGTCTTAAAAATCTTACTTTTTGTGAATATATATTATCCTTTTAACAAATATTAAAATATGAAAAGATTATTTATATTTGACTTGGATGGGATGATACTTGATACAATAGAAGATTCATTTACCTGTGTTAATCAAGTTTTAAAAGAGTTTGGAATTAAACCATATGAAGTAGATTTAAAAACTATGCATTATCCTAGTTTTAGAAAATACTTGAATGATAATGATGCTGGTAAACAAACACCTGTATATCCTAGATATATTGAAGTATATGCTAATCATCCATTAGATAATACTAAACCATTTGCTGGTATGATTGAAGTACTTACAGAGCTTCAAAATAGGGGAGTAATACTTGCAATATGCACTAATCGGGATGAAAAGGTAGTTAAAGGATTAGTTAAGCGATTTTTTGATGGAATTAATTTTAAGTATATATCTGGATACAAAAAAGGTGTTCCTGATAAACCAAATCCATATAGACTTAATGAAATAATCAATGCTGAGGGTATTGAAAAAAGTGAAGTAATTTATTTTGGAGATAAAGATGCTGATATTCAGGTAGCTCGTAATGCTTTGATTGATATGATAATTGTTACCTATGGTCAAGGTAGTCAAGAAGACTATGATAATCCATATCCATTAAGAGTTATAAATAAACCAGAAGATATATTGGAATTAATTGATGAAGGAATTATCGCTATCTGATTTTGATGGTAGAATATTTGATTTATAGAATCTAAATTTTACTACTTAGATTCTTTTCGTATATTTTTTCATATTCTTTAATTATTGATTTGTTCCATGATTTTTCTTCAAGTTTATTTCTGATATATCTGGCTTTAATTAAATCACTAGTTTTATAGTAAACTTGTCGTTTTTTATTAGATGTATGTACTATTTCATATTTTCCATTATATTTTATAATATTTCTATCCGGTTTATATAGGTTTAGTATAGTATTTTGTATATTTTTTACACTTTTCTTATCCCAGTTATGATTATTCAAATAATCCAGAACACATCTTGTAACAAATTCCGTTTTGAATGAACCCAAAATTATTTTTTTATCTTTTACTTTTACCAGGTAATATCCCTTATTTTTCATACTAATATTGGTTTGTTCTTTTTTCCATGGCGGAATAGGCAATTTTCCTTCATATTCACTATTATCTACTGTATCAATATTACATAATAATTCATCTAAATCATCATCTTCACTTAAATCTTTACATTTAAGTAAAAGATCTCTTTCTACAAGAGCATCTCTAATAGTTCGACAACGTGAAGTATTAATATTATTCATTCTTATCCTATATCTACCTGTTTTTTCAGGAGTAATATATTTATAAAATTCCTTACATGCATAATCCTGTACTATTTTTAAATTAATCTTGTCTTCATAGAAAGGTAATATTTTTACTATAATCTCAGCATACTTTTTATTGTTATATGTACCATATTCTATTGTATTTTCAAAATTAACTATAGTATATTTATCTTCCATATTATGAATTATCTTATATTTCTTAAATGATTCCTTTTTATCATATCCTGTTTTTTTAGATTTAATCCAATCATTATCTTCAAGTATTTTAACCTGTTTTTTAGCATCATAAATTGTTTCATATATACCATAATTGATTTTATTTCCATAGACAGTTTTTTCTATAAGATATTTACCATTATATGTTTTATGGATATTCATGGTAAACACCTCTATTGAGTATAAGAGATAATAAATTATAGTATTCACCTATACTACATACATAAAAATGATTTAAGTATGGATTATCTATAGCTAATATCTTTGAAAATATTTCCTTATTTAACTGTTCGTCTACATCGATTAATAAGTAAGTTATATCAGTGATACTCCTAAATTCACGAATTAATTCTTTTTGAGTTTTTTCGAGTAAATAGTTAATGTTTATCCAGATAATATTTTCTAAATGTAGTAAAATATCAGTATCTTTAGATCTTGTTTCAATTTGAAATTTAACATTTTCTGGTAATTGTGCCATTTCCAATTCTCCAGGTAATATATTTAAAGCTATTTCCAGTTCTATTATTGATTCTATTGAATTATTTTCATTAATTAATAGTGTTTTATACATTTCATAATCTCCTATTATTATAGAAAATAATATGTTTGAGGTTTCCATATCGGTGCCAATAAAAAATAATCATATTTTTTTTATCAATTGTCCAATTGTTTACATATTAGAAATTGTGAAATATAATCTGATAATAGTACTTCACCTAGAATAAAAAGGAGGTATTTGATGGGATTGTTGCCAATTAAAACAGTTAAAGAAAAAATTGATTTAAAAGATGAAGAAAAACTTCCTCAAAGTAATCCCGATAATAAATCATCTGATGAATGGATTAAAGTTAAACTTATCACATGGAATCCTGATATAGGTGAAAGTATAGAAGGAATACTGAAAAATAAGAAGTTTGGTGTAGGACCATATAACCAGAACTTATATACTATGAAAACTGATGAAGATAAAACTGTCGATATTTGGGGTAGAACACAACTAGATAATCTGATGGAACATGTAGATATTGGTGAATATATACGTATCACATTCAATGGAAGTACTAAGACTAATAATGATAAACGAATGTATGTTTATAATCTTGAAATTAGAAGATAACTATTTCACACTTACTTTGGAGGTAAAGAAAATGATGAATAATTATGATAATGAAAAACAATGGATACCTGAAGAAGGTGACGTACTTGAAGGCTTCTTATTTGATAAATTATCAAATATAGGAAAATATGAATCTAATTTGTATAAAATCATTGATAAAGATGAAGATATTTATGTTATATGGGGAAAATTAAGACTAGATCAATTATTAAAAAAAGCTGTTATCGGAGATTACCTGATAATTAAGTATAAAGGTAAGGTTAAAACATCTGATGAACATATGATGAATGAATATGAAGTAGAAATTATTGAAATTGATGAAGAAGATTAATTATCTTCTTCTAAGGAGTATCTATGACATTAACTAATGAAATCCATAAACAGATAGAAGAAAACCATAATGTTTTATTATTTAATACAGACATTTACAGTTTTTATTCTGAGTATAAACTTAATCAGAAATGGATTTTTATATCCAGCCCATCAAAGGGAAAAAGGGCTATTGAAATAATTTTGAACACTATTGAACCAGATTATAAAATAAAAAATGAATCCGTCGCAAAATTACTTGATGAAATAGCTGTAGTTAGTAAAAATGATAAGGTTGTTATATTTGTTGATAATTTTGAACATATAAATAAAAGAACTGCTGAATATTATGATAATTTGATTAATATGAGAAATGTTATTCTTATAGTGAATATTAATGATGAAGAAATAGATTTGGATATGCAAATACTAGAAAACTTTATAATATTAAATCAGGATTTAAATTTTAACAGAAACAGCAGTGTTAATATCAGATTTACTATTTTATTTATACTTAGTGTTTTTATTTTCCTTTTATTTATGAGATTACAATTATCAGTTGTAGGATATTTAATTTCTAGTTTATGGTTTTCATACTTAATGTATAGATCATTTTACTATATTTCAAGGTAGTGTTAGAATGAATCATGTTAATAAGTTTCTGACTAGTATTATTCTATATTGTCTTATATCATATCTGCTTGATTTACCAAATTTATTTATTGGATTACTGTTTAGTATAATTGGATCTCAAATAAGTATAATATTACCTAAAAAATATCAAAATAGTCTAATAATTCTAATTATTATCTTATGCTTTAGTTTGGTTTATCCTATAATATTTATTCCACTATCAATTGGTTTTATGAGTAATATCTTTATTAGTTTACTTAGTAAAAATGGCTGTTTATTATTGTACCCATTTAGTTCCATAAGTTTTATCGGACCAGAAAATTATTTAAAAAGTGGTAGTAAAGAAGAAAAAGCAGTTACAACATTTTTGTTAGTTTTAGCAATAACTACCATCATATTTTCATTATTCGGAAATGAAATAATAACCGACATAAATGATAATGAAGGTCTATTAAATTATTATAACAATCGTAACGATAATAAATCAGATTTAATAGGTAATCATTATGGTGTAAATAATAGTGGATATACACATTATGTGAATATAGATGCCGGAGATGTTGGAGTAAATAAAAACATTACTACTATTGATTATAACAGAAGTTGTGATAATAGAACTACAACTACTATTATAACGGAGTATAAATCCTAATAAAACATTAACAGTTAAATATACTCTTAAAAAATCTTTTATTGAGTTAATGAATAGTAAATATATCTAAAAAAAATAAGATGATAATTATTCATCTTATTAATCATTATTTATTTAAAATATATGAATACTCAGTAATTACATTCTATTTATAATTAAGTAATATTTACGGTCTGTGAGGTATAATATTTTTTTCTCATTCTGAATTGATATAAATGATGAGCAATTGGAAGGCAGTGAATGTTTACCCGTCCCGTTATAACTAAGAGAATTTCATCTTTTGCTTGACTTGTAGCTTTAATTACTTGAATTATAACAAATTTTCTGATAATATTTTGTTTATAATAACGGCTTATAGTAATATGGTTCGTTTATAATTTTTTCTTGTTCATCAGTGTTTTCTTCTGCTTTTTTGTATCGTTGCATAATTCTGGTGGTGATGGAAATTTATCACTTCTTAATTCTGTTTAATCACCTGTTAAGAATCATGTTCAACAAATACAGTATCATTGTTACTATATGCAAAAGGAACATTTATATATCCTTGCATAATCTATTGCCTGTTGTAATCCAGTTCCTAGTTCATTGTTTGGTTTTTTGCTTCTACAACTGCTAGGGGATAGTTTGCTTTATAATGTAATATGTAATCTGGTATTTTTCCAGGAGCTCTTTTAACTATAACCAGATCATTATCTATGAAGTTTTTTCTAACATGACTTTCACTTAATGTTAGATCAAAGATAAAAATCACTCTATTATTATATAAATTCATATGTTTTTATTTCTTCTACTTTTTTAAACCATTTATCAAAGCTAACTAAAACATCCAAGTTATATTCATTGTATAATAATATTAGTGAACAATCTATAAAGCTTAAATGAAATGTATCTTTATTGTATTTTTTGAATATTTTCATTACCATCGTGTTGAAGTTGGATGTTTCTTGTTCATTTATTATTGTAAAATTATCTAACATAAAATAGTATATTGTTTCAGTAATTTTTATATCCTTTGTACGCATTGCTATGATTGTTATCACTTCATTTAATATGTAGTTAGTAATATAACAATCACATTCTTCTATAATGTGTGCATTTTCTTTAGCCTTTTGATGGTTTTCATCATTTTCTCTAAAAAGAGATACAATAAATGAAGTGTCTAGTAAGATTTTCATTTATATAAACTCCTTTTAAGTTCTACACTATTTCTAGAATCATTATCTTTGACAATACCTATTATATCATTTAATTTTACCTTTTTACGAAATTCGATATGGGGATGGTTATTATCATCTGCTCCCCATTCAATTACAGTATCATGATCAACATGAAATCTTTCCCTCATTTCTTTAGGTATTGCAGTTTGATAATTTTTATAAACTTTAGTATTTCCAAACACTTCCATCTAATCCACAACCTTAAAAATATATTTTATATTCATCTGTTAAAAAAATTTTATTATAATTCTTAATATATCTGTTTTAACTTTTATATATTAAGGTTATATATAATTCAGAAAGTAAAATATAAAAAGTAAATGGATTAATAAAGATTACATTAAATATTAATGATTGAAAAGTTACCGTTAAAACACTTGGTCATGTAAAAATATATTTTAATTAGAAAAACAATAACGAAAGTGTTTTCAAGATAATATTAAATATGTTAAAAACACTTATAACTGAAAAAATATTAAGAATAGTGATAATATTTTTGTGAAAAACCATCTAAATAGTTTATATACTCTATAGCAGTAATTGATTTTCAAGCGCTATTAGTAATGATTGATTATAACTATAATAAATCAGATTTAATAGGTAATCATTATGGTGTAAATAATAGTGGATATACCCATTATGTGAATATAGATGCTGGTGATGTTGGAGTAAATAAAAACATTACTACTATTGATTATAACAGAAGTTGTGATAATAGAACTACAACTACTATTATAACGGAGTATAAATCCTAATAAAACATTAACAGTTAAATATACTCTTAAAAAATCTTTTATTGAGTTAATGAATAGTAAATATATCTAAAAAAAATAAGATGATAATTATTCATCTTATTAATCATTATTTATTTAAAATATATGAATACTCAGTAATTACATTCTATTTATAATTAAGTAATATTTACGGTCTGTGAGGTATAATATTTTTTTCTCATTCTGAATTGATATAAATGATGAGCAATTGGAAGGCAGTGAATGTTTACCCGTCCCGTTATAACTAAGAGAATTTCATCTTTTGCTTGACTTGTAGCTTTAATTACTTGAATTATAACAAATTTTCTGATAATATTTTGTTTATAATAACGGCTTATAGTAATATGGTTCGTTTATAATTTTTTCTTGTTCATCAGTGTTTTCTTCTGCTTTTTTGTATCGTTGCATAATTCTGGTGGTGATGGAAATTTATCACTTCTTAATTCTGTTTAATCACCTGTTAAGAATCATGTTCAACAAATACAGTATCATTGTTACTATATGCAAAAGGAACATTTATATATCCTTGCATAATCTATTGCCTGTTGTAATCCAGTTCCTAGTTCATTGTTTGGTTTTTTGCTTCTACAACTGCTAGGGGATAGTTTGCTTTATAATGTAATATGTAATCTGGTATTTTTCCAGGAGCTCTTTTAACTATAACCAGATCATTATCTATGAAGTTTTTTCTAACATGACTTTCACTTAATGTTAGATCAAAGATAAAAATCACTCTATTATTATATAAATTCATATGTTTTTATTTCTTCTACTTTTTTAAACCATTTATCAAAGCTAACTAAAACATCCAAGTTATATTCATTGTATAATAATATTAGTGAACAATCTATAAAGCTTAAATGAAATGTATCTTTATTGTATTTTTTGAATATTTTCATTACCATCGTGTTGAAGTTGGATGTTTCTTGTTCATTTATTATTGTAAAATTATCTAACATAAAATAGTATATTGTTTCAGTAATTTTTATATCCTTTGTACGCATTGCTATGATTGTTATCACTTCATTTAATATGTAGTTAGTAATATAACAATCACATTCTTCTATAATGTGTGCATTTTCTTTAGCCTTTTGATGGTTTTCATCATTTTCTCTAAAAAGAGATACAATAAATGAAGTGTCTAGTAAGATTTTCATTTATATAAACTCCTTTTAAGTTCTACACTATTTCTAGAATCATTATCTTTGACAATACCTATTATATCATTTAATTTTACCTTTTTACGAAATTCGATATGGGGATGGTTATTATCATCTGCTCCCCATTCAATTACAGTATCATGATCAACATGAAATCTTTCCCTCATTTCTTTAGGTATTGCAGTTTGATAATTTTTATAAACTTTAGTATTTCCAAACACTTCCATCTAATCCACAACCTTAAAAATATATTTTATATTCATCTGTTAAAAAAATTTTATTATAATTCTTAATATATCTGTTTTAACTTTTATATATTAAGGTTATATATAATTCAGAAAGTAAAATATAAAAAGTAAATGGATTAATAAAGATTACATTAAATATTAATGATTGAAAAGTTACCGTTAAAACACTTGGTCATGTAAAAATATATTTTAATTAGAAAAACAATAACGAAAGTGTTTTCAAGATAATATTAAATATGTTAAAAACACTTATAACTGAAAAAATATTAAGAATAGTGATAATATTTTTGTGAAAAACCATCTAAATAGTTTATATACTCTATAGCAGTAATTGATTTTCAAGCGCTATTAGTAATGATTGATTATAACTATAATAAATCAGATTTAATAGGTAATCATTATGGTGTAAATAATAGTGGATATACCCATTATGTGAATATAGATGCTGGTGATGTTGGAGTAAATAAAAACATTACTACTATTGATTATAACAGAAGTGGTGATAATAGAACTACAACTACTATTATAACGGAGTATTGTTCTTAACAATTTTAGATAGATTTAGTTTGTACTAAAATTAACTAAAATAATATGGATAACCTTTGTTATGTTATGAAAATATCATTTTTTTCTTTTTTTTTGTAAATTAGTAATTTTAATATTGAATTATTATAAATTAAGGATTTTCATATTGAATTTATATAATTTAATTTTATTAAAATATCATAATATTACTTTAATTATATCAAATTTAAAAACCTTTGATAAATTTAAATAAATGTTCGTATATATATGATATTATTAGATTTTATTTTTTTATATTAAAAAATAGTTGAATAATTCTTTTTTTTAATGATAAATCTAATATTTATAATTTTAAAATAAACGGAGGAAACTAAACATTGATAAAGAATAAAAAATTCTTATTCTTATCTTTAACACTTGTAATGCTTATAGCATGTATGGGTGTTGTTAGTGCAGCTAACGATACTGATACTGGTGCTACTGAAACAATTACAGTTCCAGAAGATATTCCAAGTATTGAAGATGACAGTGCCGAAGTTCCTGCTGAAGATGATAATCAGACAGATTTTTATGTCTCAGACAGTGAAGGTGATGATAATAATGCTGGTACACAGGATAGTCCCTATAAAACTATTCAAACAGCTTTAAATAGACCTCATAATGATCAAGTTACTTATAATATATACATATTAGCAGGTAACTATACAGGACTTGGCAATACAAACTTAACAGTAAATGGTAATTATAATATAAACATTATTGGTGAAGGAACCGATAAAACTATTATTGATGGTGAAGCAGGATTTGATATAGTATATTCTGGTTTCTACTGGGGTAGTAGTGAGGCATGGTTTTCATATACCAATGAAACAGGTAACTGGGGTATGAATATTACCCAAGGTAATGGACGTATCACATTAAGTAATTTCACTATACAACACTGCTACTCTAAAGGTGTTAATGGTGGAAGTGCTATTGGACTTTATCCAACTGCAACAGTAGATAACCATGCTAATTTAGAAGTAGATAATATATACTTCTTTGAAAATTATGCTGGTGTGGGTGCAGGTATAAGAAATAATGCTAATGCTACATTGATTATTAATAATTCTGTATTTGAGAAAAATAGGAAAAGTACATCATCCGGTAACTATGGAGCTGGTGTATACAATAATGGTACTGCAACAATTTTAAACAGTATCTTTGATAATAACTATGCACGTTGGGGTGTAGTAATGAATGACCACAGTTTAGTAGTTGGTAATTGTACTTTCCAAAATGGTATAGGTTATGATGGTAGTAGTACATATAAATTTGGTACTGGTGTAGCATTTAACACGGGTGGATCTGATTTCTTCAGACCTGGTAATTATTTAACAGATAATATTGTTGAAAACTGTACCTTTATAAATAATTATCAATCAGATATTTATGGTTTTTCTGGTTCTTTAATAGCAAATAATAACTACTTTGAAAATACATCTAGAATCTACATAACAGATAGTTCTTCTAGTGATGATATATCCTATGTTATTTCAAATAACACTATTATTAATCCTGTAGCTTCAACATTACAGTCTTCATTATCAACAGGTTCAAATACATATGCTATTCAATCAGCAGTTGCAAATAATAAAGTACTTATTGAAAATAACACAATCCATATGACTAATGGTACTGCAATATCAGCATA
Source organism: Methanosphaera stadtmanae (assembly GCA_015062815.1). GTDB lineage: Archaea > Methanobacteriota > Methanobacteria > Methanobacteriales > Methanobacteriaceae > Methanosphaera > Methanosphaera stadtmanae_B. The sequence continues at coordinate 18,944 of SUTP01000029.1, forward strand.
TAACGCAACAATAAACAACAACACTATAATTTATGAATTTAGTGGTCCAGCTATAGCATTATCCAGACAAAATGCTATTGTAACTAACAACACTATAACTCGAGGAAATATAACTGTAACTCAAGCATCAAATACCATAGCTAACAACACAATAAACGTAAATAATAGTGCTGGTATTATACTTAACACTAATAATGCTAAAAATAACACTATAACAGGTAATATTATTTATTCCAACAGTACTTATGCAGTTAATATTGCCACAGCATCTGGTAACAATGTTAGTGATAACTACTTGATAGCAAATCCTTATGTTGGTAATCTTGCAGTTAGAGTAAGTGGTACAAATACTGTTGAAAACAATTTACCAGAAGCCCCTGTAGGAATTTATGCAAGAGCTGATAT
>SUTP01000029.1:19448-21036 GCA_015062815.1 Methanosphaera stadtmanae
AAATACTTATGATAATTGTACAATTAATTTAAACAATTTCACAATCACAGGTGATGAAAGTAATCCTAATCCTGTAAAAGTAAATGATACTGTAAAATTCAATATCGGAGAAGTTGTTTTATTAAACCCTACATGGTATGATGCAGATATTACAAATAATATTACATACAACCTATATGGAAATGATGATTTATTTGGTTTAATAAATCATAACTCATATGAAATTATGCCAGTTACTCCAGAATCATTCACAACTCATGTAAAACCTACATTTACTCAAGCAATATCCAATGTAATTAATATTGATATATACTATCCTGAATCTAGAAAAGTAAACATGACTGTTTCAGATGTAGTAGTATTTGAAAATGATAATGCTAAATTTAATGTTGAATTAACTGATGAATTTAATTTAACAGTTAAAAACGGTACAATATCTTACTATAATGGTACTTCATTACTAGGAACAATAAATGTAGAAAATGGTGTAAGTTCATTTACCTATCCAGTAGCAACAGCAGGTCTTTCAACTATCACAGTTGTCTACAATGACTCTACAGCATTATATGCTAATACTACACAAGATGTAAGTTTAATCATATTAGATAATGTTTATGTAAGTCCTGAAGTAACTGAAGCTGCAGCAGGTTTAAGAAATAATCCTACAACTATTGAAGATGCATTAAGTAAAGTACAAAATGGTAAATCTATCATATTCCTTGATGGAACTTATAAACTTAATAATAATACTATAAGCATCAATTCAAGTACAACTAATGCTGATACATTTAATTTAATTGGTCAAACATCTAATGTAATATTAGATGGTGAAAATTTAGCACAAATAATGAATATTGCAAGTGGAAAAACCATAACCATTGAAAATATAATATTCACAAATGGTAATGCTTCAAACGGAGCTTCCATAGAAAATGCTGGAGAATTATTAGTAAATAACAGTAAATTCACTAATGGTTATACATCATCAAGTTCTGGAGCTATTTATAATAACCGTGGAACATTAAGAATATATAACAGTGAATTTAGTAATAATAATGGAGAAACTGGTGGAATAACATATTCAAGTTATGGTAGTGTATTGATTGATAACTGTACATTTATCAACAACACTGCAAGAAACAATGGATTATTCTATTTATCAAGTTCAATAAGTAATGAAGATTATTTAGTAGTATTTAACTCAAAATTCTATAATAATACTGCTAGAACATCATTATTATACACATATCAAGCAATTTTAATTGTTAATAACAGTGAATTTGACAATAATGAAATGAATGATAGAGGAATATTTACAATTGAAGGTAATAGTTATGGAAGTAACAATGATATAGACATGCTTATTGCAAATTGTAATGTTACAAATAACCTTGTAAATAATTCAGCTGCTATAGCATACATTACCGGACACGTAAATGCAACAATAGCAAATAATTTATTTGAAAATGATACTGCAGGACGTACTGGTGGAATTTATGCATATTCAAGAGTATCTGATGTAAATATTACAAATAACACATTTAAAAACATTAAAACAAATGATGAAACAAATTACTTAAGTGGTTCA
>SUTP01000030.1:0-9745 GCA_015062815.1 Methanosphaera stadtmanae
TTATTATCCATTGTATTATTAAGGCAGGTTATTAATCTTTTTTCTCCATACAGTTCATGTTTACTGTTCTGTGAATCTGTTATTCCATCTGTGTATATTATAAATTCTTCATCTAGTTGTATTTCATGGTTTGTATATTTATATTCTTCCATGACTCCCATTACTATTTCTGAATCTACTTTAAGAAGTTCATATCCTGTTTCATATTTTATTATTGGTGGATTATGACCGGCATTTGCATAAGTTAATTTATGAGTTTTATTATTGTATATTGCTAAAAATAATGTGATGAACATCATTTCAGGATTATTTTCACATATCCGATTATTAATATCCTGTAATACTTTTGCAGGATTTAATTCATTTTTCATTAATATTTTGATTGAGTTTTGTGTGATAATGGTGAATATTGCTGCAGGCACACCTTTTCCAGAAGCATCACCTATCATAATCATAGTATTATCATCATCTATTTCATAAAAATCATAAAAGTCTCCGCCCACTTCTTTTGCAGGTTTACAGAAACCTTCTACATGCATATATTCATTATCTATTGCTTTAAGAGGCAGTGTTGCATTTTGTATGTTATGTGCTATGTTTAATTCTGCTTTAATTCTCTGTTTTTCACCTTGTAATGTTTCCAGATTATCTATGTAATCATTGTTGTTATTTATTAAATTAGTATAGCTTCTTGAGAGAATACCTATTTCATCCTTTTGATCCAGGTAATCTGAATAAATGTCCAGTATTCCTTCTGATTCTATTCTTTTGTTTTTCTTAATGAATGATTCTATCCTGGAAAATGATTTTATTGGATTAATTACTTTTCCTTCAACATATGCCAATAATATCAGGGAAGGTATGAAAAACAATATGATAGTCATATCCAACAATAACAAGAATATTACGTATTGTTGATTTGCAGATAGTGTATATAATGCTTGGAATAGTATTGTATGTAATGGTGAAACAATTATAAACATGTTTGTGATTAATACAAGTAATGTTAGCATTATAAAATAATTCATGATTCTCTCTGGTATTGGTACATAACTTATATGATTTAGTTGTTTTATTGGTTTTCTGATATAAATTATTAATAACAGAGTCAAGATAATTGTTAAAATTATTATTATTTCAGTACTGGAACCAACAATGTTAAAGATTATATTAACAAGTAATAATAATAGTATCATGCAGTAAACTATTCTATATCCTTTAAGAGGTTTTTTGGATATTTCTGGTTTATAGGAGAAATCTTTAAATCTGCATATTAATATACATATGTTGCTAAATAATAGTGCGAAATTAATGAAATTAATAAAATATCCCCAGAATACATGATAATTCAAATTCATACCATTATAAAATATTTCAGCAAGATTAGTATTTAATATAGAATATAATAATCCACATTCGAGTATAATCACCATTAAATAAATAAGATTACGTGAATCATTTAAACGAGGTCTTGTAATTATAAATTTATCTGAATCCTTCGTATACCATAATTTATATGCTAAATATGAAATTACAAAGCTGATAATAGCTGATAGAATTGATGTATTCACATAATATCCTCTTATTATATCACAGCAGAAGTTACCTATAACTGCACCCAAACAACCATAAGGACCAAAGAAGAGACCTGCTATAAATAAAATTCCAAGATGAGGATTAATATCTGCACCAAAATTAGGTGCATTAATAAGATAATAATCTCCAAGATTTATATTATCATCAAAATTAAAGGAATAAAGAAATTTTTAATTTTACTATCCATTTTAAACACTTTTTATAACTGTTAGATGATTTTCATCATTAATATACTCATAAGAGATTTCATCTGCTAACGTTTTAACAAGATGTATACCCAAACCTCCAATTTTAGCATCTTCAATTCTATCTGGAAACTCAGGATCATCTTTTAATAAAGGATTGAATTTAATTCCATTATCTGAAAATATTATTTTAAATTGATTATCATTTAATTCAAAGAAAACTTTAATATAACTACATTTAGAGTAATTAACTATATTAACAAATATTTCTTCAACAATTAATTTAATATCATGTTGATTGAGACTAAATTCTTCTTCAACAAAATTATTTAGTCTATTTAATTCTTCAATTTTAGGCTCTAAATTAATATATTTCATAGTATCAAAGTTAATAGCGAATCTTGAAAATTTCAATATATAAATTAGTTATATTCTCTTATTTTAAAATAATTATTCATTTTAAGTACTTGTGGATTTCTTTGATAGAAAGTATTTTAATTAAGATGATGATTTAAAAATAGTGTAAATATTGGATTTTCCAAGTAGATATGACATAAACAGTACTTAAATTAAAAAAAATACACTTCTCTAATTTTATAAGTATCTAAATACTTAATAATTCTTTATTTCAGATTTAGTATCATATTTATCTCATATATCCCTTCTTCATTTTTATTATACCCGATGAATTTGATTATTCTATTATGTTAACTCAATTATTATCATATTGTAACATTTTTTATTAAAAAGTATATTTTTTTAAAAAAAATCGGCAAAAGACTATATCAAAGTTTAACATAGTTGTTTAAATAGAAACATAAGATAAAATATATACATAAAAGAAAATATATATTTGACAGAAGGTGAATTTAAATGAAATTAAAATATATTCATCTATTATTTGTTTTAGTTATTTTAACACTATGTGTTGGAACAGTAAACGCAATAGATACTGATTCTGATAATAGTAAGAAAATAACAACAACAGATTCTGATAATAATATTGAAAATGTTAATAAGATATCAAAAGAAAAACAAATAACCAATACGAACACGAAAACTGCCAATAAAATCAGAGCAGAAGTCGAAGCAGACGAAGTAGCAGTAGAATATAATAAAACAAACTATTTAACAATAAAACTTGAAGACAAATACGATAATCCAATAAAAAATACTAACATAAACGCTAAAGTAACCTCACAAACAAAAAATACAACATACACATTAACAACCAACAATTACGGAATAGCAAAACTCAATACAAAAAATCTCAACATAGGAACACACAACGTCATAATAACATCAAACAACAACAAATACACAATAAACAAACAAACAAAAATATTTGTAGGTAAAAAAGAAACAACAACACTAACCCTAAACACACAAAAAACACTAACCAACACAGATAAAATAAAACTAATAACAAAAAAAGATGACGAAGACACAGAAGTAACCGTAGCATACAACGGAATCCCAAAATACACAAAAATCATAAAAGCCAAATTCTACTACAAAAACAAAATAAACAACAATATCATCACAAAAATAGACACAGCCGAATATGACGACGGAAAATGGGAATTACCAAACGAAGATTACAACACACAAAGATACACATTAACAAAAGTCGAAGTAGACTACCTAACAAATAAAACCACAAACACAACAAAACCACAAACAAACACAACAAAAACAAACACAACAACAACCAACAAAATCAAAGCCGATGTCGAAGCAGACGAAGTAGCAGTAGAATATAATAAAACAAACTATTTAACAATAAAACTTGAAGATAAAAAAGATAATCCAATAAAAAATACTAACATAAACGTTAAAGTAATTTCACAAACAAAAAATACAACATACACATTAACAACCAACAATTACGGAATAGCAAAACTCAATACAAAAAATCTCAACATAGGAACACACAACGTCATAATAACATCAAACAACAACAAATACACAATAAACAAACAAACAAAAATATTTGTAGGTAAAAAAGAAACAACAACACTAACCCTAAACACACAAAAAACACTAACCAACACAGATAAAATAAAACTAATAACAAAAAAAGATGACGAAGACACAGAAGTAACCGTAGCATACAACGGAATCCCAAAATACACAAAAATCATAAAAGCCAAATTCTACTACAAAAACAAAATAAACAACAATATCATCACAAAAATAGACACAGCCGAATATGACGACGGAAAATGGGAATTACCAAACGAAGATTACAACACACAAAGATACACATTAACAAAAGTCGAAGTAGACTACCTAACAAATAAAACCACAAACACAACAAAACCACAAACAAACACAACAAAAACAAACACAACAACAACCAACAAAATCAAAGCTGACGTCGAAGCAGACGAAGTAGCAGTAGAATATAAAAAGAATAATTATTTTACCATTAAATTAGAAGATAATAAGGATCAGGCTATTAAAAATGCTAAAATATATGTTAAAGTATTTACTGGAAATACAAGTAAAACATATACCTTAACAACCAATAATTATGGAATAGCAAAACTTAATACCAATAATTTATCTTTAGGAAATCATAAAGTTTCAATAACTTCAAATAATAATAAGTATATAATTAATAAGCAATCAAACATATTTGTTGGTAAAAAAAGTTCAGTAAACATTACTCATACTCAAAAAGTACTTGATAATAAAGATACTATTAAAGTAGTTACCAAAAAAATAAATAACAATAAAAATGAAGCTATTGTAACCTATACTGGTATCCCAAAATATACTAAGATTTTAAAAGCTAAATTCTATTATAAAGATAAAATAACCGGTAAAGTTTTCACAGAAATAGATTCAGCTGAATTTGATAATGGAAAATGGGAGTTACCTAACGAAGACTATAACACACAAAGATACAAATTAACCAAAGTCGAAGTAGAATATGTGACTTCTAAATAAGTATACTTATTTATTTCTTTCCTTTTTTTTACCTTAAATCTGTACTTAAATCCGAGATTTTATTATGATAAAAAAAATAGACAAAACTAAAATAGAAGATTCCTTAAAGAAAAATCGTATAGTCAAACATGGCGTAAATGGACTTTCACGTTTTCTTATACTATGGATAATTAAATATAATAAAAGTATTCATGGATATGCTATTATGAAAGAATTAGATAAATTCTTTTTTCAGTTAATTGAAGACGGAGTTTTAAAACCATCAAATTCTAGTAAAATATATCCTATTTTAAGAAAAATGGAAGAAAATGGGACAATAATTGGCAAATGGCATAAACAAGAAAATCAAAAAGTAAAATATTATAGTATAACAGAACATGGATTGCAGATTTTTTATTATTTTGTAAACAAAAAAGAATATATGCTTAAAAATGAGCAATGGAAATTATTATTTAAGGATATTATAGAATAAAGATAATTATTTTCTCAAAAAAAATATAATAACCTCTTTTATTGATTTTTAGTATTATTTTAGAACTCTAATTCTGTGACTTTTTTTGGATTTTCATTAATTGAAATACTTTCTATTTTACCATTTTTAATTCTTATAGTTTTATCAGCAGCTAATGATAGAATTTCATTATGTGTAACTATAATTAGTGTAGTATTGAGATTGTTATTCATTTCCTGGAGTAAATTCAATATTAAAGTACCTGTTTTGGAGTCCAAAGCTCCAGTCGGTTCATCACATAATAACATGGTTGGTTTTTTTGCAATTGCTCTTGCAATGGATACTCTTTGTTGTTCACCACCTGATAATTGTGATGGGAATTGATTTGCATTATTTTTTAGGCCAACTGAATCTAATTGTTCCAAACTATCAATATCAATATCTACTATTTCTTTCATTAGTTCAATATTTTCCATTGCTGTTAAATTGGGGATTAAGTTATAAAACTGGAAAACAAAACCAACATGCTTTGCCCTATAACTAGTAAGCTGATTATCATTAAATAATTCAATATGTTTACCATTAACAATAATTTCACCGGAAGTTACTGAATCTAGTCCCCCTAAAAGATTTAACAGTGTGGATTTTCCAGCACCGGATGGTCCAAGTATAACAACAAATTCTCCTTCGTTAATTTCAAAACTTACATCATCCATAGCTTTTAAAAAAGAATCACCAGATTCATAAATTTTATTAACATGTTTAAATTCAATTATGTTTGTCATTACTATTACTCCTATTATTTAAGACATCTTTTCCTAAACATCCTATAATTTAATCATGTCTAAACATTTAGGTAATATGTTATATCAAATGTTTTTATTTTACGTGAAAAGTATAGATTCATAACTATTGACACGGATATTATTATTAAAAACGTGACAACCATATTTGTAACGGATATATAGGGAACCAGGTAAATATCCTCTCCAAATGCGGGCATCAATATTGTTAAAATAATATATCCGACAGGAATACCCAGTAAAAAACCTGGGATTATGAATAATAAATTTTGTGTTGCCAATAATTTTGTCAGATACTTACTATTAAATCCTAATGTTTTTAGTGTGACAATATCAGTTTCCATCTCTGTGAAAGATAATAAATTCAAATTATAAAGGATTACTAGAGCTAAAATCAATGCAAAGAATATTAATGCAGTGATTATCATCATTGAAGTTTCTTCTAATTTATCCCAGAAAGTCATCATGTTCTCTAGATAAATTACGGATGTGCCGTCAACAGATCCATTTATATGTTCTGTTGTTACAATACTGGTAGGAGTATAATTTAAACCTAAGTCTTTTAATTTATTTGGAGACATTACTAATCCTTGAGAATATGGACTTGAATGAATTTTATCTATCTTAAGTTTAATGTTTTTTGCAGAACCTATACTGGAACAATTAATGGTATCACCCACTTTTATGTTCATGTTATCTGCCATTTTTTTCGAAATAGATACTTCATCAGCATCCATTTTTATCTTGTCATGATTATCATTTGTTATAGTGATTAAATTAGTATCTTCCATAACCATTAATGTTGCTAATTCTGTTTTATCCTTTGATATTTCAATAGATGATTCCATAATAGGAGTACCATTAACTTTTTGAGCAATAGAATTAATTTTATTTAAGTCAGTGTTATCTTCCAGTACTAATTTGGATTCAAAATGATTTACATCATGGAAATACCATTCTTTGGATTCATTAATATTCTCATATAATCCTAATCCTGAAATTAACAGCACAGTACATCCAATAACACCCACAATTGTTACTATTGCCCTGTATTTATTTCTTCTTATATTCCTATAATTCCATCTAAAATTAAATGGAAGTTTTTTCCAGATATTTAATTTTTCAATAAATGATAAATTGGATATTTTTGGTGCTTCCGGTTTTATTATGATGGAAACTGGTTGATTGATAATATCCTTTATTGAATAATATGAAACAATGACTGATATTACTCCCACTAATAGTATTAACATGATTGAAGTCATAGATCCTATAGAATTCCAATAAGGAAATTTAAAATAAAATGTCCTTGATGGATTAGCAATCATGTGAAATACAACTGGTCCTGTAATAACACCTAATAGAGCTCCTAATGTCACTAATAAAAAACCAGGTAATACATAATGCGCACTTATTCTGTGGTTTTTAAATCCTGTGGCTTTGAGAATACCAATTTGAGTTCTTTGTTGTGCTATGATTCTTTTCATGGTTGTTGAAAGCATTAACATTGAAAGAATTATGAATAATGGTGGAAAAATGGATGTTACGGATTTTTGTTGACTAATTGATTCTGAAACCACTCTTGCACTATTGTGATTTGATTTTTCCAGGAACATTGTATAATAATCATTTAAACGGTATGGTAATATTTTTGAATACATCTGTGGTGTTCCACTAAATTTAACATTAAGAACATTATATGGAACATTATCTGATGGAAATGCTTCATATGACATGTAAGCAAAACCTGTTGATGTATGGTTGGGTACTGTTGAAGCGACAGGTGAATAATAAACGTATTCTGGTGAAAAACCTAATCCCCTTATTTTCTTTCTGATTTCAATACCTTTACTTTCAAATGAGATTTCATCCCCCACTTTTAGATTATTAGCATCAGCAAAACTCTTATCTAACCATACTCCTTCAGAATCATTAATATCTAATTGATTTCCTTCAAGTAAATAAAATTTGGATAATGTGTTATTTTCAACGAAATGCAATCTAATATGAGGTTTATTATCCAGCATAGTCTGTGAATCTACAACTAACTGTCTTTCCATTTGAGTGGTTGCTCCCAAATGATCTACATAAAACAGGAATTCATCAACCAGATAATTTGAATATATCCATCCATCAGCTAAATTAGTTTCTTCATAATAGTCATTGATTGTTGTTTCAAAACTATTTGTTTCTACATACATTCCCGTAAATACAAATAATCCAATAAATGCCATTAAAAAAATGGATATAAATTGCACTTTATAATTAACAATATCCCTTAACATTTTTCTTTTAAGCATTATATTACACTCCGATTAACAATCAATTTAATTATAAATAATATAATATTTATTCCTTTATACAATATTCCTTTTTTAAATAATACGTCAGATGCATCTGTATTAATAATATTTGATTTAGTTATATATGTATTTTTTAAATCTTTAATTTTTTTATCAAGTATTTGAATTAATTATGGTCAAATATGATTTACACCATGATATAACTTGAAATCAAGTTCACCCAATAAAATTGTGCTTTAGATTCTCAAGTTCAGTTATATTTTCTATCTTTGATTTAGCTTCTTCTAATTTTGTATTATTTGGAATAACATTTTTCAAATCAGAGGTTAAATTATCTATTTTGGATTTATTTTTATTTTCTGTATTAGGATAAACATTTTTGTATTCAACTGATTTAGCCATATGTAATGCTATGTCCTTGTCATTACTACAAATTAAAATCTTATCATCTGTAGTTTCATTGGATAATGGTATACAATAGAATTTTCCTTTATAATTTACTTTAATAAAATCAAACAGTTGTATTTCTAATAAATCATCTGCATTTATAACATAACATGTGAAACCATCAATGTTTTGTGAAGTACCCTTTTTGATTATATCATCTATTGCATTAAAACTTAATTGCCCTAATTTAATAGGATTATTTTCTTCACGGACATTATATGAAATTAGTATTCCTTTATCCCAATTCCAAAGTTTAACTTTACTAAAATCTCCCTGATATTTTGTTTGATTTGCTGGAACTTCTATGTTTGTACCATTGGGTGTTATTTCAACTTTTTCATATTTTACTGCGGTTAACATTACTAGAATTATGGCTGCAATAATTAATATTAATAAACCTATTATAATTATTTTTTTATTCATAGTTTATGCCCCATATTTAGTAAATAATACATAAAGTTATTTCTAATATATCTATTTAATGTTTCAACTAATTATACATGACTTTATTATTGAATACTGTATTTATTAAAAGTGGTACCGATAAAATAAATTAAAATAAGTTTTGGATAGAAAAAATAGATTAATACATGAAAAAAATTAAATGAGGGTTATATTATTAGTTTAGGTATAAACTTACTCCTTTGATGATTAAACTTAAACCTATAAGTATTGCAGCATAAATTGGTTGAGCCATTGAGAAAAATGCAAGAATAAATTCCACGATACCTAAAAGTAATATCATCAATGAAGTCCATTTTGATATTTTTGAATCTGAAATAATACCAGTAATACCTGCTATAATCATTATTATACCAATAATATAGAATTGTAATCCTACAAGGAATGATACTGCATTAATGGCAAACATGAATATTAAACCAAACAGTATTGATAAAATTCCGGCAAGAACATTGAATCCTGAAAAATCATTTAATATTATTACTATACCTAAGAATAATAAGCTTAGCCCTATAATAATGGATGTTGTTGCAGAACTTATAA
>SUTP01000030.1:9845-16753 GCA_015062815.1 Methanosphaera stadtmanae
TTTTTTCATATTAGGGGATTGATTATATTAATAAGGGGGTCGTGATTGAAAAATGAAAAAATTAGATCTTAGAAAAAAAGAGGAGGATGCCCCTCGTAGAACATTAACTAAGATGGATTTAGATAATCGTAGAAAAGAATCAAAAACCAATATATCAAATATAATTAAAAAAGATATTCATTCCAGTTATACTAACCCGATTGTAATACTAGTATTATTAGCAGTAATTCTTTTACCTTCACTGTATGGTATAATTAATATTTATGCTTGTTGGGATCCTTATGAAAATACCCATAATATAGAATTTGCTATAGCAAATGAGGATTTAGGTTCTCAATATAATGGTGAAAGAATTGAAGTAGGTGCAAAATTAATTGATTCCTTAAAGGAAAACAGGGATTTTAAGTGGGTTTTTGTTACTTCGGATGATCTTCGACGTGGCGTCCATAATGGAACATACTATGCGGGCATAATTATTCCACAGAATTTTAGTGAGTCGGTTGTGTCGATAACAACTAGTGAACCTCATTCAGCAGAATTAGAGTATATTGTCAATGAAAAATATCCTGTTGGTGCTAAATTAACAGATGCAGCTTCTAAAGCAGTTTATAATAAATTAAATGCTGAAATTGTGTCATTTATTGATGTGGCTGCTTTGCAAAAACTAGGTCAATTGCAAAGTGGTTTAGCAACTGGTGCAGATAAAATGGAAGATGGTGCTAATCAATTATCTGCAGGGGCAGATAAAGTTGCAGCTGGTGCAGACCAACTTACTTCTGGTGCAAATCAAGTAGCCAGTGGTTCTGATCAATTAGCAAGTGGTGCTAGAGAAGTTTCTACTGGAGCAAATACATTATCTGTAGGTTCAATAGAGTTAGCCAATGGTGCAGATGAAGTTGCAAGAGGTGCAAGTCAAGTAGCAGATGGAACACAACAAATAGCGGATAAATCAAATACAATATATGATCTTTACCTAAAAGTTAAAAAGGCTATACTTGGTGCTGATGATGTTTCTAAACTAAGTGATGATGTGAATAACCTAGATTCAGATACTTCAAGACTTGCTTCAGAAATAAACCAGTTAAATAATGATACAAATAATCTTTCATCTGATACACTCGCATTATATAATGAAGCATATAATCTATCCGACAATACTGCAGAGCTAGCAGTACAAGCAAACAACCTATCTGTTAAAACAAATAATATTAGCAATAGATATAACAATATTTCTAATGATATGTCCGAGTTAAGAGAAGCAATTATAAATAATGAACCAATATCAAGAATCAAGGAACTTCTAGAAAAAATTGATAGAAAAATGAATGAAACCAACAGGAACATAAATGAGTTAAATAATGGAGCACACTTAGTATCTAATGGTTCTAGTAGTGTTGCAACAGGAGCAAACCAATTATCTGATGGATCAAGACAATTAGCTCAAGGATCAGGTCAATTAGCAAGTGGAGCATCTGAACTTTCAAGAGGAGTTCATGTATTATCAAATGGTACTATTGAATTAGCATCAGGAGCAGAATTATTAGGTTACTCATCCGCATCTGCATTGAGAAATGCATCTGATGAAATTGGTTTTGCTGCAGATCAATTATCTGCAGTAACAGAAATAAATCAAGAAGATGCTGGCGATTATTTCTTCTCACCAGTAATACTTAGAAGACATGAAGAATATCCGGTAAACAATTATGGTTCTCAAGTATCACCATTCTATCTTGTATTATCTATGTGGGTTGGTGCCCTAATTACAACAGTAATGTTAAAAACAGGTACAAGTATAGGTACACAATACAAGCCACATGAAATGTATCTGGCCAAATTATTATTATTTAATACAATGGCCATATTACAGACAACAGTCACACTATTAGGAACAGTTCTAATGGGTATAGATATCTCAAATCCAATATTATTTGCATTCTCATGTTACTTTGTATCCATAATATTTATGACCATAATATACTCCTTAGTATCCGTGTTTGGAGAAGTAGGAAAAGGTATTGCAATACTACTATTAGTATTCCAAATATCCGGAACCGGAGGTGTTTATCCAATAGAAATCATGAGTGATATATTTGGATTCCTATATCCATATTTACCAATGACACATGGTATAACAATTGTACGAGAATCACAACTAGGATTAATCATAGACAATTACATGCCAGCATTTATATTCCTTTTAATATTGGGAGTAGTTGTAATAATCGCATCAACACTTCTCAAACAAAGATGGGATAAACGTACCAAATTCTTCGAAGAAAAACTAGGAGAATCCAACTTATTTAACTAAAAAAAAAGAGTAATGATTACATCATTACTTGACCCTACTTTTTATAAAAATATAAATATTTATTATAAACTATGAGTAAGATATTATAACAAAAAACTTGCAAGTTTATGAACTCAAATTTGAATCTACAATCCTATCCTTTTCGTCAATAAATAATATGGCCAATATAAGCATGACAACATGCAAGATAAGTAAAATCAATGAAGTCTGATTAAATGCTACAACAGAAGCCCAATTATGACCTATGGAACCTCCAGCTAATATAGCAACAATAACAACTACCATTGATGAACCAATTGCAGCAAAAATCTGCCTTAATGTATTATTAACTGCAGTCCCATCCTCAACCTTATCTGACACCATAGTCAAAGACCATGTTGTAGCAGGCATCAGAGCCAAACCTACACCAATATAACGTATTGACTGAGTTATAGTCATGAATTCAAAAGATGAATCCTGAGTATAGAAAATCATAGTTGCAAATCCTATTATAGAAATGACACACCCCATAATCAAAACTTTTTTGATTCCTATTTTATTTGTAAGTAATGGACCTATAATATTAAAGACAATTATCAATAATCCTCCAGGTAAAAGTACTGAAGCAGAGAAAATTGCTGAATTATAAGCTATACCCTGAATGAATATTGGAAGAAGTGCTGTGCATCCATTTAAACATCCGAAGAGAATGCAGATAAAGATTGTGCCCACGGAGAAATATTTATTTTTGAGTATGGATAAGTTAATCAAAGGCTTTTCTAAGTTTGATTGACGTTTTACAAATAAAGTTAAAGTTACAATCCCAATGATTATCGGCAAAATTACCCAATAATGTGTGAATCCATAATCTGCAACATTTGTAAAACCAAGCATTATGCCAGCACATCCAACAACAGACAATACAACAGACAAAATGTCAAGTGGATAATCTTCAGTAGGAGTATTATCCCTTACAAATATTATACCTAAAACTAAAAGAATTATTGTTGCTATTGCAAAAAATGAGAATAATTCTCTCCAACCATATAAAGTTATCACAAATCCACCTAAAAAAGAACCAATAACTGGTGCTATAGCAGCAACCAAACCATATAATCCCATATAAGTCTGCCATTTATCCTCTGAAATAGTTCTAAGTAACAAAATCTGAACATAGGGCATTATAATACCATTTCCAATAGCCTGAAGAATCCTACCAATAATCAAAACAATCAACGAAGTAGAAAAATAACATATGATTGATCCAAAAAGAAATACAAACAATGAAAAGAAAAATATTGTTCTTGCATTAAATCTACGTGATATAAAAGCACTTAATGGAATCATAACCCCCACAACAAGTAGAAATGCCGAATATGACCATTGTGCTTGTGTTGATGAGACAGAAAAGTCACCCATCAAATAAACAAAACCTGTTGTAATAATCGATTGAGCTACACAAACAAGGCTTGAAGCTACAATAAACAATACCAGCAGCTGCATCTTATTATTTAATTCTAAATTCATTTTTCCCCCTTAAAAAAGTTTTATAATTGTTTTATTTGTAATAAATATTATTTATATTTTTAATGTTCTAAAATAGTCAAATATTAAGCGAAATATAATTTTATTAAAGATTAAACGTATTTATGAATAAAGTAAATTGATAATGAAAAATGTAGATGTGAAAGTTCAATAAAAAAAAATTCCCAATTAATCAGTTAAACTACAACTTAAAGTAATAGAAAACCATTTACCTACAATGGAATAAAATATACAATATTAAAAGGAGCTAATATTATGAATAAGACGAATTTGTCAAAATCCAGTTATTGTTCTGGTATTCAATGTGAGAAAATTTTATGGTTAGATAAATATAAACCAGAATATGCTGTTAAAGAAGACAATAAGAGTATTTTTCAAACAGGCCAAGAGGTAGGATGTCTTGCTAAGGAATTATTTGGAAAATATGAAAACATTCCTTATAACAAAGACCGTATAACAATGATAGAGCAAACCAGGAAATTATTAGAGAATAAGCCTAATGTTATCACAGAAGCATCATTTAGTTATGATAATAATTTTTGTAGTGTTGATATTCTCAAAAATGATGTGGATGGTGTGGAAATTTATGAAGTGAAAAGTTCCACTAAGGTTAAGGATATTTATTTAGATGATGCATCATATCAATACTTTGTTTTATCAAGTCTTGGATTAAATGTTAAAAAGGTCTATATTGTCTACATTAATAACAAATACATCCTAAGTGAACAATTAAATATACATGAACTGTTTAATATAGAAGATATAACTCAAATTGCTGAGGATAAACTGGATGAAATAAGGAATAATATTGATGATATTAATCATTTCATGGATACTTATGAGGAAAATGATGAGCCAGATACAGATTTGGGAATAAAATGTTTTGACCCTTATGATTGCATATATTGGCAGTATTGTACAAAAGATTTACCGAAACCTAATGTTTTTGATATAGTCCGAATGCACAAATCCAAAAAATTTGAAAAATACTATGAAAATAAAGTGTCATTTAAAGATTTACAATATGAAGACTTGAATCCAACATATCTTGAACAAATAGAATTTGAATTACATGATAAAGAACCTAAAATAGATAAACAAGCCATAAGAGAAATTATTGACTCACTGAAATATCCATTATATTTCATTGATTATGAAACATGCAATCCTGCTATACCAGTTATTGAAGGAACCCATCCGTACCAACAAATACCATTCCAATACTCATTACATATAATAAAAGATGAAGAATCAGAAATCGAACATAAAGAATTTTTAGCCAAACATGATGATACAGAATTAATAAGACATTTTGGTGAAAGTTTGATTAGAGATATGCCAGAAAATGGTAGTGTAATAGTATATAATAAATCATTTGAGGCAACACGAAATAAAGAAATAGGAGAAATGTATCCTGATTTAAAAGAGGAAATGGAACAGATTAACAGTAATATGGTGGATTTTCTAGTGCCATTTAAAAAACGAAAATATTATAC
This sequence comes from Methanosphaera stadtmanae, assembly GCA_015062815.1. Taxonomy (GTDB): domain Archaea; phylum Methanobacteriota; class Methanobacteria; order Methanobacteriales; family Methanobacteriaceae; genus Methanosphaera; species Methanosphaera stadtmanae_B. Next base: position 15,174 of record SUTP01000030.1, read on the forward strand.
AAAAGAAATGAAAGGATCTTCTTCTATTAAATATGTATTGCCAGCATTATATCCTGATGATCCAGAACTAGATTATCATAACTTACCAGTAGTACATAATGGTAGAGAAGCATCAGATTCATTTTTATCATTGAAAAACAAAACACCAAAAGAACAGAAGAAAATAAGGGAAGGATTACTACTATACTGCAAATTAGATACATATGCAATGGTAAAACTATACGATAAATTCTTGGAAGTTCTTGAAGAATAAGTTTATTTGGTTTACTATTATCTACAAGCATCTAGTTAATATTGAAAAAAAAGAATTAATGTATTCTGACAATACCCTCCATATTATCAAAATCCGAATCAAATGAATAAATTTCAGTTATATCCAATTTATTCATAATATATGCAGCATAACAATCAACAAATGAAGTAGAACCATTATACTTAATAACACAATTCATGTTTTCATCAACTTTAAGAGGATTAGGATAATAAATTTTAACAGTATCTAAAATTATTTCATAAAAATCTCTAACTTTAGTATCGATTCGTGAATTTAGATAAGCTATAGTTTCATATACATGAAAACAGAAGTTATTTTATCTTCTTTATCACGGGGATATAATTCATATGCACGTTCATGTTTTGTTTATCTTTTTCATTCATTAATGCAATGAAATAATTACTATCAATATTAAATCATTTTAAATTTTTTCTCCTTTTTCTATCATCTTTTTTATTTCAACACTATCTCTTCCATCATCTTTAACCATCCCTATAATTTCAGATAATGATCTTTTTTTTCTAAATGAAACTTCTACAATCTGTTTTTCTTCATTAATCTTCCATTGAACTATAGAATCATCATCTACATTTAATGCTTTTTTAACAGCTGAAGGAACTACAGTTTGTGAACCCCGATAAATTTTTGTTTCAATCATATTCATTCACCTAATCATAATATATATTTGATAATATAAACATTTATAAAATTTTTTTATTGAAATAAATACTATTCATATATTTCTAAAACAAATAAAATATTATACCAGACAAATGAAGAAGTCATCTTCAATAAAAAAGGTATTGCCAGCATTATATCCTGATGATCCAGAACTAGATTATCATAACTTACCCGTAGTACATAATGGTAGAGAAGCATCAGATTCATTTTTATCATTGAAAAACAAATAACCAGAAGAACAAAAGAAAATAAGGGAAGGATTACTATTATACTGCAAATTAGATACATATGCAATGGTAAAACTATATAATAAATTTATGGAAGTACTTGAAGAATAAGTTTATTTGGTTTTACATTAATAAAAATAGTGGATAATAATGTTAGTGGAATCCATAGAATAAAAGAGTTTAATAGAAGAATCTCTTAGAGAGTATGCTTCTATTTCATATCTTATTTAATTGTCCTATAATGTTGAGGTGAGTAATCAAAAACTATGAACAATAACACATGAATATTACATTTAATCATTTGCGTGTACATCAAATGCATTCATTAGCATTTCACCGACACCTGGAGCATCAGGGTCATGTGAACCTTTTCCAGTATCCAATTGGCGTATTTTATT
>SUTP01000030.1:16853-19777 GCA_015062815.1 Methanosphaera stadtmanae
TTTTGGTGTCATATTACTTACACCAATTGAACGAATTTTTCCTTCTTCTTTGGCTTCTTCTAAGGCTCTCCAAGCTTCATCAACTTTTCCATATGGCTGGTGAAGTAAATATAAATCCATATAATCAGTATCTAATTTTTTTAAGGATAAATCAATTGCTTTTTTAGCATCTTCATATTTATAATCCTGTAACCATAATTTTGATGTTATCCAGATATCTTCTCTTTCTACTTGACTATCTTTTATAGCTTGTCCTACTTCTTGTTCATTAAAGTATGCTACTGCTGTGTCAATGTGTCTTATTCCAAGATTTATTGCTGTTTTTACTGTTTCATATGTTGTTCCATCTGCAGGAATTAAAAATGTTCCAAATCCAATTGCTGGAATTTTATTTCCATCATTTAATTTAATATATTGCATAATAATCACCTTATTGTAATTCTAATGAGTATCTGCCACTGGCTATTGATGCTATAACTCCACCATCAATCAATAAGTCTATTCCTGTGATAAATGAAGAATCATCATTTAATAAGAATTCAGCAGCTCTTGCTATTTCTTCTGATGTTCCAACTCGTTTTGCTGCTGATGAATTTATCATTTCCTGATAACCCTCACCTGCTGCTTCAAATTCATCATAAGCTAGGGGTGTTACAATGATTCCTGGAGAAATTGTATTTATTCTTGCTCCTCTATCTGCCCATGTTGTGGCAGCTGCAGTTCTTACTCGTAAATGATTGGCTCTTTTTGCTACTACATATGCAATCCCTGAATTAGTCATTGCTTCATTTTTAATAAAATCTAATTCTTTTAATTCATTGGTTGGTGTTAATGCTATTTGTTGTTCTATTTCAGATGGTAAATCCATCATATAACCTGTTTGACTTGATATAATGAGTCCTGCTCCTCCTTTAGAAATATATTTTGCAAATACGTCAATAGCAACTGATGTTGCAATTAAATCTAGATTTATGATGTGTTCGGGACTTGCTTGATTTGGAGATGCTCCTGCAGTGTCTATGAAATATTTAATTTTTCCTAGTTCACTAGCTTTTTTAGCAAATTTTTCTACAGATTCTTCGTCTAATGCATCGACTATTTGTGTTTCTACAGTATATCCATTGTATTTGAGTTCATCTGATCTTATTTTGAGATTTTCTTCGCTTATATCTCCGAGTAATATGATTCTGTTTGTACTTATTCTTTTTATTATTGCAGTGCCCATACTTCCTGCACCTAGTAATACTACAACTTCTTTGTCTTCATTTAAGTTAAATTTCATGGTTTATTACCTCTGTATAATATTTGATAGTGTTTTTTTGATAATTAGAATTTCATCATTTGTTAAATTACATGTAACATTAATTATTCAAATGATTTATAATATCTTTCTAGATTTTCATTAAATAACATAATCATAAAAATAATTATATTGTTAAACCTATAAATAGTTAACTTAGTTAACAATTAACAAACTTAATAATAAAATTGATGTATAACAAAAAAAAGTTAATAGTAAGTAATATGTGATTAAAACTATTTATTTTATTTAAAAGTTTATGCTAACTCATTCTGTTATATTCAATGAATGTTTGTAAGGATATACTTCATATTTTTCATAATGTCGTTTTAACCATAATTTAAATATTGAGTCACAGGTTTGATATTTTTTTTCATCATTTATTTCTATAAATAACAGATTTTCAAGTTTATTCAGTTGATTACTTAATGAACCAGTAGTTACTCCCAATTTTTCTGCCAGTTCCACTCTTTTCAATGGTTTTTCAATTAATGTTGTGATTATGATTTGTTCACCTTTAGTTAAATTATACCATTCTTCTATATCTTGATTAGCAAGTATAGGTAATGATTTTATGTATACCTGTTTTATGTATTGTTTATCTAATGTTTTGTTTGTTGGTAGAACTTTTAACATTGTATTTATTATGGAGGGTATTCCTTGTGAACATTTATAAAATCTTCTTAAAGCTTCATCTGTAAATTTTAAATCAGGCATTTTTTCTTTAATGTAATTTTGTGTAGTTTCAAATGTGAATGGTTCAATTTCTACAGTCATCATTCGTCCACCAAATGCCCCTTTTCTACCATTTAACTGATTAATAAAACGATCATTTAAACTCATACTTCCAGATATCATATATGCCACATTGTTTTGTGATTGAATGTTGTTTCGTAAAAACCATAAAAAACTATTTAAATTAGTATCTAATTCTTTAAGTACTTGAAATTCGTCAATGAACATGAAAACTCCTTTTATTTTATCATTATTTTCTTCATAGATTTTTTGAGGTAAATTCATGACAAAATCTGCGAAGTTAGGGTAGTTAGTTTGTGATGTGATTACTGGTATTGGAAAATGTTCATATGACAATATTTTGTCTATTTTGAAGTTATTTGTTTTGAAATATTTTTCTATTTGTTTGGTTTTGACATTTAATCCCATATCATTAGCCGATTGAATTATTGATTTGTAGATTAGTTTCATTATTGAAATTCTATCTAATTTTTTTTCCTGATATGCATCCACATTTCTTAGATTAATATATATTACTAGAAACTCTTTTTGAAACATTTTTTGTATTTTTTTCATTAATACTGTTTTACCTATTCCCCTTACTCCAGTTAATAATATAGACGGTGTTGAACCATATTGACTACTATTTAACATGTTAAATAATAAATCAATTGTATCTTCACGATTATAAAATTGATCTTCATCTAATTCTTCATCAGTTGGCCATGGTATCATAATCATTTACCTCCATCGAATGTATTATATTTTACAATACATATAAAACATATTATATTTTACAATACATATAAAACATATTATATTTTACAATACATATAAAACATATTATATTTTACAATACATATAAAACATATTATATTTTACAATACAT
>SUTP01000030.1:19787-21016 GCA_015062815.1 Methanosphaera stadtmanae
ATATTATATTTTACAATACATATAAAACATATTATATTTTACAATACATATAAAACATATTATATTTTACAATACATTCGTAAGTATTAAAAAAAATTATATGGTAATTAATCATTGAAACTGTTAAAGAACGGTTATTACATTTCTACAACTAAAAAAAAAGTAAAAAACAGATTAAATCTGTTTAGAATAAATAGACATGTAATCTAAATCTCCATAAGAACTTATACGTTCTATATGTTCTAAATATTCCATGTCAAGATGTGAAATTTTAAAATTAAAATCTAAATTTTCTTTCATGTGTTCAGTATCTTCAGATTTGACTATAGGTAATAATCCTAATTCAATACAATATTTAATGCATAATTGAGCTACTGTAACATCATATTCTTCTGCCATGATTTGTAAATTTGGATTATTAAGAATCTTACTATTAGCAAGAGGTGAATATGCTTCTACAAGTACTTCCTCATTACGACTATAATCTATTATATCAAATGGAGTATTGCTTATATGTGCTAAAACCTGATTTACCATTGGTTTTATTTCACAATTATCAATTAAATTGTCTAAATCTATTTTTTGAAAATTGGATACTCCTATAGCACGAACTAAATCACTTTCATAAAATTCTTCTAAAAGTTTCCATATTGCAATATTTTCCTTGAGATAATGATTTTCTCCCCTGAATTCATTCCATGGTTGAGGACTATGAATTAGAAGTAAATCAATATAATCCGAGTTCAAATTTTGAAAAGATTTATCAAGATTTTGTTTTGCATCCAGATAGTTTTTTGCACTTGGATCTATTTTTGTAGTTACAAATAATTCTTTTCTATCTATATCAGAAGAATTAATTGCATTACCTACTCCAACTTCATTTTCGTATATATATGCTGTATCTATTAGTCTATATCCTAAGTCTATAGCCTTTTTTACAGTAGATTGTGTTGTTAGATTATCCATCATTGCTGTTCCAAAACCTATTTTTGGAATTTTTACACCATTGGATAATCTGTAGTATTTATTTAACATAACTCATATCCATAAGTTTATAATTATCTTTTTAAAAATAGTTATTAAAATAATTATTCTAGAAAAAAATATAAATGAATTTTATATCGTTGTTCTAATCAAAGATTTTTTTTATTGTTTGAGTACTTGACATAATTATCTTTTTTTGTTGTTTTGTATTACTTTTAGATGGGATGAATTTTTTTATTTTTATT